>NZ_JBEXOV010000059.1:0-48693 GCF_040611715.1 Streptomyces sp. NPDC006544
CGGGCCCGGAGGGGCCCTAGGCCGGCCCCTTGGGCTGGGACCGGGCCGCAGCCCCCGACGGGGCCGGCGCGCGAGGCCTGGCCGGGGTGGGGGCCGGGGACGGGGACGGTGCCGGTGCGGAGCATCCTGCCGGGACCGAGGCCGACGCCCTCCCCGGGGCCGGGGTCGGCGCCTCCCGCAGAGTCGGGGCCGGGGCCGGCGGCGAGCCCGGAGCCCTGGGCGGATCGGGGAACGGGGCCAGGCTCGACACCCGCACCGCGGGCGGAGCCCAGGGCATGACCGAGGCCGACGCCGTAGACGGGCCCGGGGACGGGGACAGGGAGCGGGAGATACCCCTTGTCGTACGGGAGTTCGTACGGGAGCTGCTACGGGAGGCCGAGGACGCCCTCCAGGCGCTGCCCGCCGACGGCGAGGCCCGGATCGAGGTACTGGCCGTCGCCGCCGACGCCGCGGCACGTTTCGACGCCGAGCTCGCGGGCCGGCTGCTGGCCGACGCCGAGAGCGCAGCCTGGACCGGTCCCGGCAGCGGCGGGGTCGACCGGGCCCGCGTGGCGCGGCTGCTGACGGGCCTGGCCAAGGGCACCGCCCCGCACGCCCCCGTGAGGGCGCGGAGGCTGCTGACCGACGCGCAGCAGGCCCTGTTCACGGTGTTCGGCTCGAACCGTACGGGCCCGCTCGGTGCGGTGGCGGAGGAGCTGGCCCGGGTCGCCCCCGAGCAGGCCGCCCAGATCGCCGAGAACCACTTCACGGGCACTCCGGCCGAGAACCGGATCCGCTCCCGCATCGACACGGCCGTCATGGCGGCCCGTCCGGGCGAGGCCGCGCACCGGTTGGCCCGCATCCAGGATCCGGGGCGGCGCGCCGCCGCCACCTACGACCTGGTGCTGGCCGTCGCCCCGCACGACCTGGACGCCGCCCTGCGCCTGAGCGAGTTGATCGGCTCCGGCGGCGGCCGGCTGCTGGCGCTGTGCCAAGTGGCGCACGACCGCGCCGAGGCGGGGGATCCGGCGGGCGGGGCCCGGGCACTGGCCCAGGCCGAGGAGGAGCTGCCCCGGTACCTGGAGGAGCGGGCGGCCTGGCTGCGCGAGGAGGCGGCACAGGAAGCCGAGAAGGGCCGACCCGTACGGGCGGAACTGCTGCGCACACAAGCGGCCGGCCTGCCGAGCCGCCACCTCGAGGAGGCCGGCGAGGCCGGCGACGAGAAGGCCCGCCACGCCCTGTCCTCGCTGGCCGGGGCCCGGACCCGGGTCGAGCGGGCGAACCGGCCTCCGCTGGACCCGGCGGTGGCGCTGGAACGCGCGGACCGGGCCCGCGGTCTGCCGGACCCGGCCGAACGGGCCCGTGTGCTGGCCCGTACCGCGCGGGAGTGCGTGGCGGCGCACCGGACGCCCTGGCTGGCGGAGGCCGCCGCCGACGCGGGGAGTGCCCCGACGCACCGCACGACGGCTCTGGACGGCCCGGACTCGGGGCCCGCCGTGGCCCCCGGGGCGCATGTCCGCCTCATCGGCGCGCAACCCACGGCGCGACCGTCGCCCCCGCGCGCGGCCCCCGGGACCCGCGCCTGGCACACGGGCGTGAAGCCGGACGCCCTGTACGCGGCCGGTACCCACGTGGTGTGGCGGTCGGGGACCGAGGTGGGCTACGTACAGGCCGACGCGGGGACGACGCGCTGGACGGCCCACGCCGACGAGGGCACGAACGCCGCACCACTGCCCGGATCCGGGCGGTTGTTGGTGTCCTGCCTGGCGGACGCCACCACGGTGTACGTCCAGGTACGGCGGGACCTCGAACCGGGGGCACGGCTGGTGGCGCGGGAGCCGCACGACGGGCGGGTGCGGTGGTGGCGGGACCTGCCGTCGTGGCGGCCGCTGCGGACCGCGGGGCCGGTGCTGGTGCACGGGGCGCCGGGGGACCTGACCGCGCTGTGGGCGCCGACGGGCGAGGTCCTGTGGCGGCGCGCCCTGCGTGACACCACCACCCGGTTGCCGGCCTCGGCGGGCAACCGTCTGGTCCTCGCGGACGACCGGGAGCTCCAGGGGCTGGACCTGTCCACCGGACGGCAGGTGTGGTCACAGCGGCGGAGCCGGCCCGCCGAGGGCGTGGTCAAGGGGCAGCCCGTCCACCTCCTGGACGGGACCTGGCTCGTCGCGCTGGACCGCGACTCGGGCCGGGAGATGTGGAGGTACGGGCTGGGCGCTCCGGCAGAGCGGCTGCTGATCGAGGGCGACACGGTGTTCGCGGCGGCGTACCGCCCGGAACAGGGCGTGGACCTGGTGGTCGCACTCGACGCGCGGACCGGGGCGCTGCGGTGGCTGAGGTCGCTGACCCGGCGCGGGGGCCCTGCGTGCGCGCTCGAACTGCTGGGCCTGCGACCGGGCGGGCTCTACGTGAAGGCCTCCGGCGGTGGCCGCCGCTGGAGGCTGATCGGGCCGGACGACCCGTTCATCGCCGTCCTGGACCCGGCAACGGGCAAGCGCCGCCGCCTGTGGGAGGACCTCACCCTCACCCTCACCCTCGACGACGTCCTCCTGGTCGCCGGCCACCTCGTCGTGTCCCGCCCCAGCCTCTCGGCCTGGGCCCTGCCCTGACCGGCCCCACGGGCCGCTCAGAGCAGGGACGGGCGGGGCAATCTCCGGGTGCGGCGTAGGCAATTCGCCCATAATCTCCCACATGTGACTCCGCCGAAGAGCAGGACGAAGAGACGCGCCCCCGCCGAGATACCCGTCCGGACCTGCCTCGCCCTCGCCGCCGCGCTGCTCACGCTCACCGGCTGGGCGGTGGCCGCCGCGCCGCACGCCCGCGCCGACGATCCCGTCACCCTGTCGCAGCAGGGGCAGATCACCGACCGGGTGAACGCCCTGGGCGACCGCAAGCCCGCCGTCACCGCCGCTCTGGACGAGTTGTACGCCCACCGGAAGATCCAGCTGTTCGTCACGTACGTCCGGGACTTCTCCGGCCGCTCCGCGCAGAGCTGGGCCGATGCCACCGCCCAGAAGAACGGCCTCGGCCAGAACGACCTGCTGCTGGCCGTCGCCACCGGCGCCCGCCAGTACGCCTATTCGGCCGACGCCGAGTCCGGTTTCACCAAGGAGCAGCTCGCGGAGGTCGCGCGGACCGCCGTCGAGCCCGCCCTGCGGCAGAACGACTGGGCGGGCGCCGCGATCGGCGCCGCGAACGGCTATGACGCGGTCCTGGGCGGGCGGCCCGTCCCGGAGCCCGTAGTCGTCCCCGGCGAGGCCGACCCGGGCGGCGGCGGGGCGAGCGCGGAGAGCGGCGCCGGGGACTTCGTCCTGCCGGTGGTCGCGGTCGGCGCGGCGGGCGCCCTGGGGGCGTACGCGTACACCCGCCGCAGGCGCAGGTCCGCCGGCGCTGGCGCCGGCGGACCCGGCGGCCCGAAGACCACGGGCTGGTCCGGCCAGGACACGGCGCCCGCCCCCACGCCGCTCCCCGACCTGGACGTCCGGGCCAAGGAGCTGCTGGTGGGGACCGATGACGCGATCCGCACGAGCACCGAGGAACTCGGCTTCGCCACCGCCGAGTTCGGCGAGGAGGCGGTGGCGGCGTTCACGGCGGCCGTGGACTTCGGCCGGAGCGAGCTGACGGCCGCCTTCCGGCTGCGCCAGCAGCTCGACGACGCCTACCCGGAGGACGATGCCACCCGCCGGCGGATGCTGGACGAGATCGTGGCCCGCTGCACGGAGGCGAACCGGCGGCTCGATGCCCAGTCGGACGACTTCGACCGGCTGCGGGACCTGGAGAGGAACGCCCCGCGGGCCCTGGCCGCCGTGGAGGCCCGCTTCGCCGCGCTGAAGGGCCGAACGGCGACGGCGGAGGCCACCCTCACGGCCCTCGGCCGGCAGTACGCGGACTCCGCGTCCGCGCCCGTGGCCACGCACCCCGAACAGGCCGAGGACCGGCTGCTGTTCGCGACGAGCAGTCTCGGCGAGGCCCGCGCCGCGATCGGCTCCGGGGACAACGGCAAGGCCGCCGTGCACGTCCGGGCGGCCGAGGGCGCCGTGGACCAGGCGGCGACCCTGGTCGACGCGGTGGAGCGGCGGGCACAGGAGCTGGCGGAGGCCGCCGGGAAACTGCCCGTCGCGCTCAACGAGACGGACACGGACCTCGCCGACGCGCGCGGGCTGCTGACCGGTACCCCCGAGGGCACCTCGACCGCCGACCTGCGCGGCCGGATCGGCCGCGCGGAAGCCGTACTGGCCGATGTGCGTCAGGAGCAGAGCGCCGGGCGGTACGACCCGATGGACGCCCTGCGCCGTGTGGAGGAGGCCGACGCGGCCCTCGACGAGGCGCTGGCGGGGGCCCGCGAGCGCGAGTCGGGCCGGCAGCGGGCGGCGGCCCTGCTCGACCAGGCCCTGCTGACGGCGCGCAGCGCGGTCGGCGCGGCGGCGGACTACGTCACCACCAGTCGGGGCGTGGTCGGCAGCCAGGCCCGTACGCGGCTGGCGGAGGCGCAGCGCCACCTGGAGCGGACCACGGCCCTCGCGGCCTCGGACCCGCCGGGCGCGCTGGCCGAGGCGCAGCGGGCGGAGTCCCTCGCGCGGCAGGCGCAGCAACTGGCCGAGCAGGACGTGGGGGCGTACCAGAACCCGTACGGCAGCGGCGGCGGCCGGCGTCAGGGCGGCGGCATGAGCGGCGCGGTGCTCGGCGGGATCATCCTCGGCGAGATCCTGGGCGGCGGCCGCCGCGGCGGAGGCGGTGGTGGTTTCGGCGGCGGGGGCGGCGGCGGGTTCGGCGGGGGCTTCGGCGGCGGGGGCGGGAGCGGCCCCGGCTCCTTCGGCGGCGGCGGGACCCGCGGCCGCATGGGCGGCGGCGGCCGCTTCTGACGTGACTCCCCCTCCCCCTTTTCCCTTCCCCAAGGAGACATCGACATGAGCAAGCAGACCATCCTCGGCCGGGTCACCCAGCTCGCCAAGGCCAACATCAACTCCCTGCTGGACCAGGCCGAGGACCCGCAGAAGATGCTGGACCAGCTGATCCGCGACTACACGAACAACATCTCGGAGGCGGAGCAGGCCGTCGCCACCACCATCGGCAACCTGCGGATGATGGAGGCGGACCACGCGGAGGACGTGGCCGCGGCCGCCGAGTGGGGCGGCAAGGCCCTCGCGGCGAGCAGGAAGGCCGACGAGCTGCGGGCGTCGGGTGCGGCCGCGGACGCCGACAGGTTCGACAACCTCGCCAAGGTGGCGCTCGGCCGCCAGTTGCGGTCGGAGAAGGAGGCGACGGCGGCCGAGCCGACGATCACCGCCCAGACCGCGGTCGTGGACAAGCTGAAGTCGGGCCTGGACTCGATGAAGGACAAACTGACCGAGCTGACGTCCAAGCGGGACGAGCTGGTGGCGCGCGCCAGGACCGCGCAGGCGCAGAACACGATGATGGACGCGGTCAAGGACATCGACGTGATGGACCCCACCAGCGATCTGAACCGCTTCGAGGACAAGGTCCGGCGCGAGGAGGCCATGGCGCTGGGCAAGCAGGAACTGGCCGCGTCCTCGCTGGACGCGCAGTTCGAGTCCCTGGAGGACCTCGGCAAGACCTCGGAGATCGAGGCCCGCCTCGCCGCGATGAAGGCCGGCCGGGCGGCCTGAGCCCGAGCCGACGGCCCGAGCGACGGCCCGGGCCCGCGGCGGGGGACCGCGGCCGGGCGCCCCGCCCCCCGGGCCCGCGCCCGGTTACCCGTACATGCTCAGCAGCTGCTCGGCCGAGAGCTCCGTCACCGACTCCGCCACCGCGCCCGGGAGCGGGAGCTCGAACCAGACCGTCTTGCCCCGGTGGGTGCGCCGGGTGCCCCAGCCCGCCGAGAGCAGGCCGACGAGCTGGAGGCCTCGGCCCCCCTCGTCGGTGTCGCGCGCGCGCCGCCTCCGCGGCTGGACCAGGTTCGCGTCCCAGACCTCGCAGACGAGGGTCCGGTCCAGCAGCAGCCGCAGCCGGATCTCGCCCTCGCCGTAGCGCAGGGCGTTGGTCACGAGCTCGCTGACCAGCAGCTCCGTCGTGTCCAGCAGCCCTTCCAGCCCCCAGGCCGGCAGTTTGGCCCGCGCCAGTTCCCGCGCCCGGCCCACCGACCGGGCCTCGCGCGGCAGCTGCCAGTCGCCGACGGCGTCCACCGGCAGGCCCTGGACCCGGGCCATCAGCAGTGCGATGTCGTCCTCCCCGTGCCGGGTGTCGAGCGAGTTGAGGACCCGGTCGCAGACCTCCTCCAGCGGGCGCGAGGGGTCGGCCAGCGCGTCGCGCAGGCCCGTGAGGCCCTCTTCCAGCGGGTGGTCCCGCGATTCGACCAGGCCGTCGGTGTACAGCGCGAGCAGGGCGCCCTCCGGGAGTTCGACCTCGACCTCCTCGAACGGCTCGCCGCCCACGCCCAGCGGCAGCCCCGTCGGGATCTCCAGGAGCAGTCCGGGCCGGGCCGGGGAGCCCTCCTCCTTCGGTTCCACCAGCACCGGCGGCATGTGGCCCGCGTTCGCGATCGTGCAGCGCCGGGTCACCGGGTCGTACACGGCGTACACGCACGTGGCGAGGTACACCTCCGAGCGGTCCGCGTCCCGCGAGTGCAGCGCGGCGCGCGAGGCCTGCTGGGAGCCGCCGGGGGCGCCGAGCCCCCGTGCGATCTCGTCCAGCGCGGTCAGCACCTCGGCCGGTTCCAGGTCGAGCAGCGCCAGCGTCCTTACGGCCGTGCGCAGTTCGCCCATGGCCACGGCGGCCCGCAGGCCGCGGCCCATGACGTCTCCGACGACCAGCGCGGTGCGGTGCCCCGGCAGCTCGATGACGTCGAACCAGTCGCCGCCGACCTCGGTCGCCGCGTTGCCCGGCAGGTAGCGGCAGGCGATGTCGAGCCCGGCCGCCTCCGGGTCGCCGGGCGGCAGCAGGCTGCGTTGCAGGATCAGCGCGCGCTCGTGTTCGCGGCGGTAGAGCCGCGCGTTGTCGATGCACACGGCGGCCCGGGCGGCGAGCTCCACCGCGACCGCCCGGTCCCGTTCGCCGAAGGGCTCGCTGCCCTTCGTACGGGAGAACTGCGCGAGTCCGACGACCGTGTCGTGCGCGACGAGCGGGACGACGAGGGTGGACTGGACGAGGTCGGCGGACTGCGGTCCGCCGCCGTCCAGGAGCCGTGGCCGCGCCGTGCGCAGCGCGACGGCGCCCGGCGACCCGGCCGGGTACCGGTGGATCTCCCCTACGGAGACCAGCGCGCCCGTGCCCGACAGCGGCGCGTCCGAGACCGCGGAGGCGAAGGCCACCCGCCGCAGCGGCGCCGAGGGCGCCCGGCCCGGGCCCTGGCCGGGCAGGCTGGGCACGCCCGGTCCCTGGGGCCGGGCGGGGCGGTCGTCGTCGCCGAGCAGGAGCCCCTGGTAGAGGTCGACGGCGGCCAGGTCGCAGAAGCCGGGGACGGTGACGTCGAGGAGTTCGCGGGCGGTGGTCTCCAGGTCGAGCGAGT
The DNA here is from genome assembly GCF_040611715.1 of Streptomyces sp. NPDC006544. Lineage (NCBI taxonomy): Bacteria > Bacillati > Actinomycetota > Actinomycetes > Kitasatosporales > Streptomycetaceae > Streptomyces > Streptomyces sp. NPDC006544. Next base: position 7,445 of record NZ_JBEXOV010000059.1, read on the forward strand.
TGCCGATGCGGTGTCCGGCCTCGTTCAGCAGGGCCAGGTTGCGCCGGACCCCGGCGGCCTCGCGGGCGGCGAGGTGGCGACGGGTGACGTCGATTCCGATGCCGGCGATGCCGACGGGGTGTCCGGAGCCGCCGTGGACCCGGTAGAGGTTGATGGACCAGTGCCGGTTCTCCCGGCTGCCGGGGGCGGCTCCGGTGATCTGGAGGTCGTTGACCGCGTCACCGGTCTCCAGGACCCTGCGCAGGGCCTCGGCCATCCGGTCGGCCTCGTGCGCGGGCAGGTAGTCGTGGACGGTGCGGCCCCGGTGTTCCTCGGCGGCGCCGCCGAAGACGGTCGCGAAACGGCGGTTGGCGCGCTGCACGGTGAGGTCCGTACCGAAGAGCAGGAAACCGAAGGGGGATTGGCCGAAAATCGCCTGGGAGGCCGCCAGATCGGATTCGATCCGCCGCAACGCACGCACGTCGACCACCACACAGAGCGCGGCGCGCTCGGCGGACTCGGTCCGGGTGGGCATCACATAGATCTCAGCCACCCCGTGCGCACCGTCTCCGCCCGGGATCCGGAAGGGGATCAGGCCCGTCCATTCCTTGCCGTCGAGGATCTCGGCCACTCTGCGGTGCCCGGCGGAACGCAGCTCGGCCGGCATGAAGGCGTCGACCGGGTCGCGTCCGACGGCCTGCGCCGGGGTCAGCCCGAAGAGTTCCTCGGCGCGCAGACTCCATTGGTCGATGAGGCCGTCGGGCCCGATCGAGAAGGAAGCGACCTTTATGTAGTCATATATCGAGCCAGGCGGGCTGTTGTGCCACAAGGCGTCGTGCCAGGTGTCCCTGCGCACGGGTTCCACGGGCACACGGGCCTGATGTGCCTGTACAGGTATCTCGCTCACGCGACCGTCCCCTCCAGCTCACCGCAACCGGACCGGCCATGACCGAAGTATTCAGCACCGCGGTGCCTTACGGCACGGCCTTCGCGATCACAAAAGGATCCCGTTGTTTTCCAGCCATGCCGTGCGCTCTCCGCGGACTCCGTCCGGGGGTGTCCCCTGGCCGCCCTTCCCCTTGTTACTCACCAGGAAGAGCCAACTCGAACCACACCGTCTTGCCCGACTTCCCGTGCCGGGTCCCCCAGCGCCGCGCCGAGACCGCCACCAGGTGGAGCCCCCGGCCCCCTTCGTCGTCGCTGTGGGCGTCGCGCGCGCGGGGCGGATCCGGAAGAGGATCCGAAACCTCCACGAGGAGCGCCGGACGCGAGGGCGCGTCGGGGGCGGCCGGATCACGCCGTACCAGCCGGACTCCGATGGGTCCGGAGGCGTACCGCAGGGAGTTGGTGACCAGCTCGCTGACCAGCAGGACGGTGACGTCGCCGACGGCCTCGAGACCCCAGTCGCGAAGGGTGCCGCGGACCGCGTGACGGGCGGTGCGCACGGCACCCGGTTCGGCCGGGAAGGCCCATTCGGCGCATTCACCGTCTGTGTCGATCACGCCGATCACTTCCCGGGCCGGGTGGCGGCCCCGGTCCGGTTCGACGGGAACGGAACCACGGGGCGTAAGTACAGATACGGATTAATAGCGACATACCCGATATTCAGGGCGTCGTACCACTCGGTCCCTCACGAACCGGCGCACGGTGGCGCAGACGGCCTAGCGCCCGAGCGTCACGCGCCCCCGTGAACGCGGGCTGCGGACTCCAGCCGCCGGCCGGCCTCGGCGACCGCCGGGCGGTCCTGGTCGAGCCAGTCCACCGAGTCGAGCTCCTGGGGACCGAGCCAGCGCAGCTCGTCGTGGTCCTCCAGCGGAGCGGGGTCGCCGGAGAGCAGCCGGGCGATCCACACGTGCAGGACCAGGCCCGGTTTCAGCGGCCACTCCCCCGGGATCCGCTCGAGCGCCTCGGTCTCGACACCGAGTTCCTCGCGCAGTTCGCGCACCAGCGCCTCGGGCACCGATTCGCCCGGCTCGGTCTTGCCGCCCGGCAGCTCCCAGCGACCGGCGAGCTCCGGGGGTGCGCTGCGGCGGGCCGCCAGCAGGCGCCCGTCATGACAGAGGGCTCCGCCCACGACCACGCGTACAGTCATGGGCGGAGCCTATGGCAGCGGCGATGACGCTGCGACGATCACGTGGTCCTGGACGCTCAGTTCATCGTGGCGGTCTGGCTGGTGGTGCTGCCCTGGACGAGCCGCTCGATCCAGTAGAGCTGCTTGTGCCCTGTGTCTTCGAGGCTGTCGGCGACCTTCTGGGCTTCTGCCCGGGTGGCGTAGCGGCCCACCCGGTAGCGGTTGCCGTTGTCGTCCTCACGTATGACCAGCCACGGGAGCAGGGCACCGCTGTCGTTCATCGCGTTTCACCCTCCGCCGACGTACCTGCCCGGGAAACCGCATTGCGCATATGCCTGAGCCTACGCCCGACCTTCACGCAGCGGATATGGTTTTTCACGAAGAGATACCTCACAGGCGTACGCATCCGGCCATGCGTACGAGTGCGCCGTGCGCGCCGGTTCAGACCCGGCGCACGGTCGTCGCCGGGTCGGTCACCGATACGTCCGGGGTCTGCCCACGGCAGACATCCCCGCAGGTCGCGTCGAGAGGACAACGGAGCGAGCGGATCGCGCCGCACCGAACGGGGCGGCCGGCGAGGCCGGGCCGCCCGGGTGCGGGTCTCGCGGACGGAGCGGATGCGGGTCGTCGTGACGTCCGGCCGCCTCCGCGTGCGGGACGTCGGCGGTGTCCGGCCTGGCCAGGCAGCGCTTCACCTTCGTCGCCCACGCGGCCAACGGGCGGGGGCCGAGCCGGAGTCCCGGCCGCGGCGAAGGCCGCGACCGCTTCGGCGTATGTCCCGAAAAGGGCGGTGTCGGGCACCGAGCGGGAAGTCGGTGAGGGCGCGGCGGGGTCCCGCCGTCGCCCGGGCATCACGCCGCCGGGCGCCGCCTCACCGCCGGGTCGGGCCACTCCCCGCCCCGTCGCCCGCCCCGCATCCCCGTCGTCCGCCCCCGTCGTCCGCTCAGCGGACCGGCAGGTGGTAGGCGAGGCGGTAGCGGTCGGCCGGGACCACGACGTCCGCCGTCTCCACGGGACGCCCGGACGCGAAGTACGTGCGCCCGATCACCAGCACCACGTGGCCGGGGACCCCGCCGAGCAGCAGGCTCTCCTCCGCCAGACCCGGCCGTGCGCCGACCTCCTCCACCACGTTGTCCACGACCACGTCGATCGCCGCCATCCGGTCGACGACTCCCGCGCCGCCGAGCGGGCCCTCCTCGGGCAGCATCACCGGCGTCCGGCCCGTCACGGTCAGCGGTTCCCAGGAGGTGGACAGCATCATCGCCTCCCCCGCGTCGCGGAAGACGTACCGCGTCCGCATCACCCGCGCGCCGGGTTCGATGCCGAGCCGCTCGGCGATGTCCGGCGGGGCCTCGGTCTGCTCGCTGCCGGAGTCCCAGGTGCCGCGCGCGCCCGCCTCCGCCTGTTCCTGGCGGAAGGGGGTCGAGGCGCCGCCCGTGCGGTAGCCGGTGCGGGCGACCCGCCGGGGGACGGGCTGCTCCCGCACGTACGTACCAGAGCCGGACCTGCCTTCGACCAGGCCCTCCGCCATGAGGACCTTGCGCGCCTCCAGCGCCACGGTGTCGGAGACCCCGTACTCCTCGCGGATCCGGGCCTGGGAAGGGAGCCTGGCGTGCGGAGGCAGGGACCCATCGACGATCTTCCGTCGCAGATCCCCGGCGACGCGCAGATAGGCCGGCTGCTCGCCGAAAGTCACTGGCCACTCCCATCAGGTTGACAGACAGCTACAGCCTGGCAACCGACGGTTGTACACCGCAAGCAAGGGCCAGAGTTTCACCCGAAGTGATGAAGCCTGGTCACTCAAACCCACACGTCACACCAGCACCGCGCGGACACCGCGCCGACACCTCCGCACGTCACAGCACGCGGGTCGGCCCCTGTGCGGGCCCGCGGCCGGGCCCGCACACCGGCCCGCTCACAGCCGGACCGATTCCACGCTCGGGCCGTCCCGCTCCGCCTCCCCCAGCCATGGCGGAACGGTCGTCGACAGTCCGTACGCCCCGCGCAGTGCCTTCTCCGCCGCCACGGGCAGCTCGGCGAGCGCCCGGCTCCAGGCCTCGGAGAACGCGTCCGGGTCCGACGCGCGCGCCGCCTTCTGCCACTGGCGCCGCGCGGCCTCGACCCGCTCCTTCTGCACGCCCGCCGGCCCGGCCAGCTCCGGCCGGCCCTTCGCCCCGTCGAGCATCCGCGACTCGGCGGCCAGCGCCTCGTCCACGCGGCGCGCCCACGCCAGGTACTCCACCAGCGCGTCCTCGACGTCCTCCTCGGGCGAGCCGCCCAGCGCCTGGTCGGCCTCGTTCATCGCGTGCAGGAAGGTCACCTGCTCCGGCTTCAGCATCCCGGCGTCGTTGCGCAGGCTTCCCGTGTGCTCCTGCTCCGCCGTGCCGATCACGCACACCACGCGGCGGTCGCCGTCGCCCCACGACTCGGGCGAGGGGGCGAAGTAGAACATCTCCGCGTACGGCGGAAGCGCCCACGTGTCCATCGCGTACGCGTCCTGTGCGCGCCAGCAGTCCTCGTTCGCCGACCGCTTGAGCTCCTCGACACCCGGGAACCGGGGTCCGCTCAGCGTGGTCGAGGCCGTGATCTCCGCGTCGTGGACCCGCGTACAGGCGATCCGGTACACGAAGGGGTCCTCCTCCAGCAGGTCACCGCCGGGGACGTTGAAGCACTCGCCCGCACGCAGTTCGTCGATGTCGGTCAGCTCGCCCTCGACGTCCTCGTACGGCTCCAGCGCGCCCAGCGCGCGGGCCCGGTCGAAGAGCGTGTGGGCGACCCGTGGCACGGCGAACACCATGACCGCGGTCATCACCAGCGAGACGGCCAGGCCGCAGGCGGCGAGGCCCCGGCCCCGCTCGCCCCTCTTCGCCGTCTGCACCAGGGCCACGATCGCGAGGACGACCCCCAGGGGCGGGAAGCAGAGCAGCCCGACCAGCAGCGAGGCGAGCGCGAAGCCGTTGAGCGCGGGCGGCGCATACGGGTGCCCGTACGGGGGCGGGGCCGGCGGCGGGACGGGCCAGAGGGGCGGCGGCGGGTTGGTCACGGGTCGAAGTGCTCCATCAGGGCGTGGCGGTGGCGGCGACGGAAGCGTTCGCTCACCCGTGCGCGCGCACGAATGCGCGAATAGTACGCAGTTGGGGCGCTCGCCGGAACGGTCGCCCCCGCCGTTCGGCCCCTCGACCGCGAAGGCCCGTTTCCGCACGGCCGACGGGGGCGCCGCTCACGAAGGGCGACCCACGGATTCGCCTCCCCGCACCAGAACGGCGAACGCGTACGATCCGTGCCGTACGACAGCCATCGACGAGCAAAGGCGGCCGGCACGTGACGCACGCACTCCCCGGCTACGTCTGCGCCGAGGACGGGGCGCGCGCCGACGTCCGGACCGCGCCGTGGTGCTGCCCCCTCTGCGGCGGCCCGTGGGACCTCGACTTCACTCCCGATCCGGCCGCTCCGCTGGAACCCCACGCGGGACCGGCTTCGCTGTGGCGGTACGGGTCCGCGCTGCCGCTGCCGGGGGCGTACGCCGTGACGCTGGCCGAGGGGAACACCCCGCTGGTGCCGCTGGCCGAACGGGTCCACGCCAAACTCGACTTCCTCATGCCCACGTTGTCGTTCAAGGACCGGGGCGCGGTGATGCTCGCGGAGCTGGCGCGCCGGCTCGGTCCGAAGCGGGTGGTGGCGGACAGCAGCGGCAACGCGGGCACGGCGTTCGCGGCGTACTGCGCGCGGGCGGGGCTGAGTTGCGAGGTGTTCGTGCCGGAGGGCACCTCGGGGAAGAAGACCGAGCAGATGCGCGCGCACGGCGCGGCGGTACGGGTGGTCCCGGGCGGGCGCGGGGCGGCGGCCGCGGCCGCCCGCGCCGAGGCCGACCTCCCCGGGGTCTTCTACGCCAGCCACGTGTTCAACCCGTACTTCCTGCACGGCACGAAGACCTACGTGTACGAGGTGTGGGAGGCGCTCGGCGGACACCTCCCCGAGGTGCTCGTGGTCCCGGTCGGCAACGGCACCCTGCTGCTCGGGGCCGCGCTGGCGGTGGAGGAGCTGGCCCGCCGCGGAGTCCGCCCGCCGGTGCTCGTCGCCGTGCAGTCGGCGGCGGTGGCCCCGCTTGCCACGGCCTTCCACGCGGGCGCCGAGGACGCCGAGGCCGTGCCCGAACTCCCCACGTCGGCGGAGGGCATCGCCATCCCGGCCCCGCCGCGGGCCCGCCAGATCCTCGCGGCCGTCCGGAGGTCCGGCGGCACCTTCCTGACCGTCACCGAGGACCGCATCCGCGCGGCCCAGCTCGACCTGGCCCGGCGCGGCCTCTTCGTGGAACCCACGGCCGCGGCCTGCTGGGCCGCGGTGGGCCCGGCCGCCCCCGGCAACCCCCTCCAGGACCGCAGCGCGGTGGTGCCGCTGTGCGGCGCGGGCGCCAAGTCCCCACTGGCCGCGCCGACGGCCTGAGCGGCGGCGCGCCGCAGCCTCTCTGCGGTGCTCGGCGGTGCTCGGCGGGCACGGGGCCCGCGCCCGCGCCGAGGGCCCGCGGCGGGCATGCGGCACGACCGCGGCGACGGCTCGCCGCGACCGCCTCGCAGCCGCGCCCCACAGCGGCGGCGCCCCGGGTCCCCGCGCCTCGCGCCGCCGGCCCGTCGCGGCGGCCGTCGGCCCATGCCTCGAGACGCCGGATGGGTGCAACGGCCAACGACATAGGCTTCCGGTCATGCCCACCTCAACGGCCCGCGTCTGGACCGCCCTCGGCCTCGTCTACGTCGTCTGGGGCTCGACCTACCTCGGCATCCGGATCGTCGTCGACACCATGCCTCCGTTCCTCTCCGCGGGCGCCCGCTTCCTCACCGCCGGGGCACTCCTCGCCGCGATCGTCGCCTGGCGCGACGGCCCCGCCGCGCTCAAGGCCACCGGCGCGCAGGTGCGTTCCGCCGTTCTGGTCGGCCTGCTCCTGATCCTCGGCGGAAACGGCCTGGTCGTCCTCGCCGAGACCTCGGTCCCCTCCGGCCTCGCCGCCCTCCTGGTCGCCGCCGTGCCCATGTGGCTGGTCTGCCTGCGGGCCGGCACCGGGGACCGGCCGTCGACGCGCACCCTGGCCGGGGTGCTGCTCGGCCTCGGCGGACTGGCCGTCCTGTGCAGCCCGGGGATCGGCGGCGAGATCGGGCTCGGCGGGGTGCTCCTGGTCCTCGCGGCCTCGGTCCTCTGGTCGCTCGGCTCGTTCTCGGCGTCGAAGCTCACCCTGCCCGCCAACCCCTTCACCGGCAGCGCCTACCAGATGCTCGCGGGCGGGGCGGGCGGGATCGCCGTCGGCCTGGGCCGCGGCGAGCAGCACGGCCTGGACCCCGGCTCGTACTCGACCGGGTCCTGGCTGGCCCTCGGCTACCTCGTGCTCTTCGGCTCGCTCGTCGGGTTCACCTCGTACGTGTGGCTCCTGCGGGCGGCTCCGCTCTCGCTGGTGGCCACGTACGCCTACGTGAATCCGGTCGTGGCCGTCGCCCTCGGCTGGCTGATCCTCGACGAGTCCCTGACCTGGCCGATCGTGCTCGGCGGCGCGATCGTCGTGGCCGCCGTGAGCGTGATCGTGAGCACGGAGCGGCGTACCTGAGCGACCGGCCCCTCGAACCCTGCCCGGTCCGACCCCCTGCCCGGCCCGACCCCCTGCCCGGCCCGACCCCCTGCCCGGTCCGACGCCCTGCCCGGCCCGACGCCCTGACGGCCGGCCGTGCGGCGGCGGTTCCCGGCGGGCTCGCGTCAGCCCTTCGCCGCCCGCTCGTAGAGCGCCTTCGCGCGGCCGTCGAACAGCGCCGCCGTCGAGTCGACGTCCGTGTTCCCGCCGCTCAGCACCCCGATCAGCTGCCCGGGCCGCCCCGGGCCTCCCCGGTCGGCGATCCACGGGCTGCCGCTGGTCCCGGTCCAGAATCCGGAGCAGTTGATGTACAGCATGGCGGCGTCGTCCTCGTCGTGGCGGCTCTGCGTCGTACAGGCGACGGGCTTGTTCTGCGGGTTGTGCTGCGATTGCGGATACCCGATCACGGTCACCTCCCGGTCGTAGCCGGAGGTCCAGGCGGGCTTCGGGGTCTCGTCGCGCCCGACGACCTCCTGCAGGCTGCGCCCGTCCTCGTCCGGGTCGACCGTGAGGAAGGCGAAGTCGGCGGTGTCCTCGCCCCACTTCGTCCAGCGCTCGTCGACCTGGACGGAGCGCACCTTCCACACGCCGAGGGGCTGCTTGCCCGAGCCCTCGCCGGAGAAGGCGGGGGCGAAGGCCAGCTCGCCGATGGCCAGCCCGTCGTGCGCGACCTCGCCCGGCCGCCCGCCCTCGCCGGCGGGGGCCACGCAGTGCGCGGCGGTGGCCACCACGTTGCCCCGCGGACTGTCGACGACGCTGGCCGTGCACCAGTGCTCCCCGTTGGCCACGAGCACCCCGACGGTGGGGAACGGGAGCGCGTGCCGGTCCTCGTAGCCGCCGGAGGTCTTGACGAGGACCACCGCGAGCACCGCGGCGACCCCGGCCGCCGCGGCGGAGGCGACTGACTTGACCCCCGGGCTCATTGCCCCGCGGCGTCTTCCGCGTTGCCGTCCCGGTCCGCCTCCTGCGTCGGATCCGGCGCCGGGTCCGGCGGCGGGACGGCAGCCGCCCCGGGCGTCGGGCGGGAGGCCGGGCGGGGCGCCGAGGCGGGCTTCGAGCCCTGGGCCGACACGGGCGCCGAACCGGGCGTCGAGGGCGGCGTCGAACCGGGCGTCGAGGGCGGCGTCGGACGGGGCGCCGGCGTGGGCGCCGACATCACCTTGCTGATCCACTCCAAGGAGCCCTCCCTCATGCCGCGCACGTACGACTTTCCGTTGTGCTCACCATCCTGGATCACCTGGAGCCGGGTGTGCACGGGGCCCTTCCCGTACTCCCGCATGAACGCTTCGGCCTTCTCCCGGCCGCTCTCCTTGGTGCCGATCTGGAAGCTCAGGTAGACGTCCGGGCCGCGCGCCGCGATCAGCCGCGCGGCCAGCTTCCCGGGGTTGTTCTCGTCCATGGCCTGCGTGTTCCCGTTCCACAGCGGGGAGTCGGGGACGAAGTCCGCGCCGCTCGCGATGGCCGCCTTGAAGCGGTCGGGGTACTTCAGGACGTGCTTGAGGGCTCCGAAGCCGCCCGAGGAAGAGCCCATGTAGGCCCACCCGTCGCGCGAGGTGAAGGTGCGGAAATTGGCCTTCGTGAAATCCGGGACGTCATCGGCCATCCAGGTGCCCATCTTGGGCTGGCCGGGGATGTCCGAGCCGTCGTAGTGGTGCTTGGTGTCGGCGTTGATCACCGGCATGACGAGGATGAAGGGCAGGCTCGTACCGGCCTTCGCCCCGTCGCTCACCGCCTGCTGGAGGCCGAGTCCGGGACCGGTGCCCCAGTAGTTCTTGGGGTACCCGCGGCCGCCCGGGAGCGAGATCAGGACCGGGAAGGCGCTCTCGGCGTAGGCCGGGTCGTCGTACTCCTTCGGCACCCACACCCAGACGTCGCCGGTGAATCCGGACTTCTTCCCGGTCAGGGTCGTCTGGGCGATCTGCGTACCGTCCGGCAGCCGGGAGGTGCGGACGAAGTCGGCCTTCGGCCCGGTCGGCATGCTCACGCCGGGCCGCACGGAGGCGGAGGCGGTGGTGGAGGCCGTCGCGTGGGCCTTTCCGAAGGAGACGGGATCGCCTATGTCCGAGAAGAGCCCGTACTGGTAGGCGGCCGCCCCGCCGACGAGAAGGGTGAGGCCGAGCCCCCCGCTGATCAGGATCCGCCGCTTGCGGCGGTCGGGGCGGCGCTCCCCGGTCGTGGCGCCGCCGTCGCCCTGCTGGTCTTGGTGCACGGATCTTTCCCGTTCCCTCTCCGGCGCCCCCGCAGGAACGCGGCCCGGACCCATTGGTCCCCCTTCACATCCATAACAGAGGTATGAACGACCGGATGGGTTGCCCGGGACGGGTGGACGTGGCGAGGGCCACGTCCGGTGCGCACGCCCGGCAGGTCCGGCAGCCTCCCCCGCCGCCCGGTCCCCCGGCCGGGTGCGTCCGATCGCGGGGCCACCACCGACGTACGGGCGTACGGGCGTACGGGCGTACGGGCGTACGGGCGTACGGGCGTACGGGCGTACGGGGGCGAGGCTGCTGCAGGGAGGCCCCGCCGGGGAGGCGGCCGGTTCAGCCGGCCGCGGGCTTCGGGCCCTTCAGCACCTTGCTGATCCACTCCAGCGAGCCTTCCTTCATGCCGCGCACGTAGTGCCAGCCGTTGTGCTCGCCGTTCTGGATGTCGCGGATGGTGATCTTGACCGGGCCCTTGCCGTACTTCTCCTGGAACTGCGTCATCCGCTGCTTGCCGCTCTCCTTGGTCCCCACCTGGAAGTTGATGTAGACCTCGGGGCCGTTGGCGTCGATCAGCTGCTGCGCGAGCTTCTCCGGGTTGTTCGCGTCCATCTCCGCCTGGTGTCCCTTCCACAACGGGGAGTCGGGAACGATCTCGCCGCCGCTGGCGATCACGGCCTTGAACCGGTCCGGGTGCTGGAGGACCTGCTTCATGCCGACGAAGGCGCCGGAGGAGGACCCCATGAAGGCCCAGCCGTCGCGGGACTTGTACGTACGGAAGTTGGCGCGGGTGAAGTCCGGGACGTCCTCGGCGATCCAGGTGCCCATCTTGGGCTGGCCGGGGATGTCGGAGCCGTCGTAGTAGTACTTCGCGTCCGGGTTGAGCACCGGCATGATCACGATGAACGGCAGGCTCGTACCGGCCTGGACGCCTTCGCCGATGGCCTTCTGGAGGCCGAGGCTGCGGTCGGACCAGTAGTTGGCCGGGAAGCCGTTGCCACCCGGGAGCGCGATGAGGACCGGGAAGCCGCTCCTGGCGTACTTCGGGTCCTCGTACTCCTTCGGCGTCCACACCCAGACGTCGCCCTCGAAGCCGGACTTGGCGCCCGCGAGGCGGGTCTTGGCGATGACCGTGCCGTCGTCCAGCCTGGTGGTCTGCTTGAAGGTGGCCCGCGGGCCCGTCTCGAGCTGTACGTCGGGGTCCCCGCTCGGCGTGGGCGCGCTCTTCGGGGCCTCGCCCGGCACCGCCTTCCCGGTCTCCGCGCCGGCCGCGGGCGGGGTCTTGCCGAAGCTCACCGTGGAGCCGTCGCCGGAGAACCAGTCCAGCTTCCAGGCGGCGAAGCCGCCGCCGAGGAGGAGGAGTACGAGGGCGGCGGACACGCCGGCCGCTATCGCGCGGCGGGAACGCTTGCGGCCGGAGCGCTCCGGTTCGGGTTCGGGGGCCCCGAGGGGCCCGGGTATGGAGGGCTCGTACCGCTCGTACGCCTCGTACGCCTCGTACGCCTCGTACGCCTCGTACGCCTCGTACGCCTCGGACGCCTCGGACGGCTCGGACGGCTCGGACGGCTGGTACGGCGGGTGCGGCTGGTCATCGGGCCGCGGACGCTGCGGGTCCTGGTGCACGAACTTCGCTCCGAACGGTCATGACTGCCCCCTCAGCGGGACAGGGCGGACTGGTTCCCCCCTAGTCCTGATGCGTGAATCCCCCGAAGAGTTCCAAACCAGCGCAAAGACATGTGCCGAATCTCCGCCGTCCGGAACCTTTCCCCCCGGCATCACCTCAAGTCGCCGAGGACCTCCACGCACCGCCCCAGCAGCCGGACCAGCTGCTCCCGCTCCTGCGCGCTGAACGCGGAGGCGAGCCGGCGCTCGACCGAGACGGCCGCCGCGTCGGCCACCTCCATCACCGACCGCCCCTCGTCGGTGAGCCGGGTCTCCAGGACGTTGCGGTGCAGCTCGTGCGGGGTCCGCTCGATGAGGCCGCGCTCCTGGAGGTTCTTCAGCACCGTGTTCATGGTCGGCGGAGTCACCCCGCAGAGGCGGGCGAGCGCGGCGGCCGAGATCCCGGGCTTCTCGGAGAGCCACAGCAGCGCGGCGTACTGAGGAACCGTTACCGCAGCGGGCTTCACCGCGGCGTTCTTGGCCCCGAGGAGCGCCTGCTCGGCGCGTTTCACATGGGAGCCGATGCGCTCCTCGACGGGCATGGAAGTCATCCAGGCATCATAAGCCCTTGCGTGCATTAGAGCCCTAATCTACATTCGTACTCACACGCCAAGAAGAGGACATCCGATGACGAAGCAGTCCCTGTCCGCCTCCGCCTCCCTGCTCACCCTGGCGCTCGCCCTCACCCTCGGTGTGGCCCCGGCCGCCCAGGCCTCGGACGCCGCACCGGCCGCCCAGGCCTGGGATGCGCGGGCCTCGGACGCCCGGGGCACGTCCGCGCGGACCGCGGACGGCCACGCCCCCGGCGGCCGTTCTCACGACGGCCCGGCCCCCGGCGGCCGGGCAGGGGCCGTCCGGATCTCCACGGCCTTCGGCCTCCCGTCCGCGAAGGCCTTCCCCGAGGGCATAGCCGCCGATCCCCGCACGGGCGCGGTCTACGTCGGCTCCTACACGGACGGCACCGTCTACCGGGCCCGCCCCGGCGCACGCGAGGCCGAGGTGTTCCTGCCCTCCGGCACCGACGGCCGCCACACCGCGAACGGACTGCGCGTGGACGCGCACGGCAGGCTCTGGGTGACCGACTCCACGTCGGGCGTCTCGGTCTACGACACCCGCTCCGGGGCCCGCCTCGCCCACTTCGAGATCCAGGGGAGCGGGCCCCGCTTCCTCAACGACCTGGCCATCACCCCGGACGGCACCGCGTACCTGACCGACAGCGCCCGCGCGGTGGTCTACCGGGTGACCCCGGACCAGCTCGCCGCCGGTTCGGGCCCGCTGCTGCCCGCGTACGACCTGAGCGGGCGGCTGACGCCGTCTCCGGCGGGCAGCTTCAGCCTCAACGGCATCACCGCCGACCCGGCCGGGCGCTACCTGCTCACCGCCGACATGACGGCGGGCGACCTGTACCGCATCGACCCGCGCTCGGGGGCGGTCTCCCGCGTGGCCCTCTCCGGCGGCGACCTGAAGACGGCCGACGGCCTCGACCTGGCCCCGGGCGGCGTCCTGCGCGCGGCCCAGAACACCCGCAACACACTGAGCCGCTGGCAGGTCTCGGCGGACGGCACCCGGGCCCGGCTGGTCCGCACGGTCACGGACCCGTCGCTGCAGATACCGACGACGCTGGCCCAGGTCCCGGGCGGCCGCACCCTGGTGGTGCGCTCCCAGTTCGACAAGGACGGCGGCCCGATGCCGTCCACGGGCGCCCCCACGGCCTTCACGATCGCCGCGGTCCGCGGCCTCTGACCCCCCGGAGCCGGTGGGGAGCCGGACACCCGGCCGGCGGTGGCGGCCCGGAGACATCCGCCCGCCGGTGACCCCGCCGTCCGGCCGGTCCTCGGCGACGGCCGCCCGAAGCCCCTCGGAGACGCCGACGGCCGCCACCGCCTCGTGCACTCGATGCCTGCATGCCCCGAGGGCCTGCGGGGCGTGTCCGCCTGGTGTACCGATAGCCTCACCTGGTGTGGATCCCGTGCTGAGAAGAGACACCTTGAAGGTCGTCGAACACGAGCTGACGGCACCTTGGGAGTCGGTCTTGATGGAGCCGGCCACGGGCAGCAGTACGGGTGTCGTCGTGCTCGCCGGATCGAGCGGCCGGGTGGGCAGCTGACAGGCCAGCACAGGGCCGGCACGGGCGCGACACCCGGGGCGTGGGCTCTGACCAGCCACTTCCCGGTGGGTGTGCGGGGACTCCACACGACTGCTCGCGCATGCCCTGCCGCATGTCCGCGGACCGGCCGAGCGAGGAGCGGAGAAATCCATGGCGCACGGCCGGGTCCCGCGGCGAGACTGCGCGGGTGAGCGATTCCTACCCCTGTCCCTGCTGCGGGCACCGCGTGCTCGACGCCATGCCCGGCTCCTACGAAATCTGCCCCGTCTGCTTCTGGGAGGACGACGGGGTCCAGTTCCGCTGGCCGGCCATGGACGGTGGGGCGAACAAGGTCTCCCTGATCGAGGCGCAGCGCAACTACCAGGACTTCGGCGCCTGCGACCAACAGGGCCGCCAGTACGTCCGGCCGCCGGCGACGGACGAACCGCTCGACCCGGCCTGGCGCGCCATCGACCTGACGCGCGACTCCTTCGAGGACTGGGAAGCCGAGGAGCACGTTCCGTGGCCCGACGACCGCTCGGTGCTCTGCTGGTGGCTGCCCACGTTCTGGCGCCGCTCCGAACCGGCCTCATGACCTCCCACGTCGAGCGGCCGACACCCGGTGGAGTAGACCCCTTCTGAACTGCACATTTGCCACGTCAGCGACCTGGTGTTGTTCCGTCGAGGGAGGTTGACCTCCTTGGGCCGAATCAGAGATCAACATCATGGTGATCGAGACCGCCGAGCAGATCACGGCCGGATGCCAGGCGGCTTGCCGGGTAACGGCTCGGCAAGCCGCCGGCGCTCCACTCGCCGTGCCATTCGCTCCTCGGGCCGAGCCGTGGACCGCTACCGTGAAGCCATGACCGCACTGCCCGACTGGATGCGCCCGCCGCGCCCGGAAGGCTGGTTCGCGGAGGACCTCGACCGCCTCCCCGAGGCACCCCGCCACACCGAGTTGATCGATGGAGCCCTCGTCTTCAGGATGTCGCCCCAGCGGTCCTGGCATGGCCGCCTCGTCACCGCCCTGACCACCACGCTCATGGCGCAGGCACCAGCCGGATTCGAGGTCGAGCGGGAAATGACGATCCGCCTCGATGCCCGCACCCGTCCCGAGCCGGACCTCTTGCTGACGGACCTGCCCTACGATCCCGACCGCACGTGGTACGCCCCGGAGGACGTGAAGCTCGTCATCGAGGTCGTCTCCCCGGAGTCCGCCCATCGCGATCGCCCAGTAAAACTTCGCAAGTACGCAGAGGCCGGCATCCCCCACTACTGGTGCATCGAGGACGAGGACGGAGCACCCGTCGTCCACGTCTACGAACTCGACGAACCCACTGGCGCATACGCCCCCGCCGGGATCTTCCGGGGCACCCTCCAACGCCCCGTGCCCTTCGAGGTGGACCTGAACCTCGACAGGCTGACGCCGCCCCGAAGCAGCTGAAAAGTCAGCACCAAGTCAGCACGGGCGGTCAGTAGTGGTACCGAGCCGCGAGAATGACGATCTCCTTGTCCGTCACCAGGTAGACGAGCCGGTGCTCATCGTCGATCCGCCGCGACCACGCGCCAGGCAGGTGGTACTTCAAAGGTTCGGGCTTGCCGATCCCCGAGAAGGGGTCGCGCCTGACGTCCTCGATGAGCTTGTTGATCCGGGCGAGCATCTTGCGGTCGTTCTTGAGCCAGGACGTGTAGTCCTCCCAGCCCTGATCCTCGAAAACAAGCCTCACGCGGCACCCGCACCCGCGTCCGCCGCGTCCGGATCGACCAGTTCCCGCTCCGACACATTGATGTGGGCCAGGGCGTTTTCGTACGCCTTGAGCAGCCGACGGGCGTTCGCCGGTGAGCGCAGCAGATACGAGCCCTCGCGCAGTGCCGCGTAGTCCTCGGCCGAGACGAGCACGGCGTTGCCGTGCTTGGAGACGATCTCGATGGCCTCGTGGTTCTCGTTGACCTTCTTGATCAGCGGAAAGAGTTCCTTGCGGGCTTCGCTTGCAGTTATCGACATGTCCCGACCTCTTCCCTCAAGTGGTACCTAATAACGTACCACTCTTGGTGTCTACCAGGAGGGGAACGGCTGATAGATGGTCAGCCGTCCCAGCGCCGTCCCAGCACGGGAAAAAGCCAAAGGCCCACCTCCGAGGAGGTGGGCCCTTCTACCTGCGGGTTTGCCCGGTGAGAGACGTGGTGCTGATTCACGCGCTCAGACGTTGAAGCGGAACATCGAGTACAGGCTCCCACCTGCGAAAACGCGGTTCCCGCCGCTCCCACCCAGCACCAATCCAGCACGGTGAGAGTTCATCCAGCGCGAGCGGGGGGACACTGCGGATTCCAGCCGTTGTGTACACATGGGACACTCGGTACGCTTGTGCGCATGACGCTGCCGCTGCCGCTGCCCAGAGAGTCCATCCGCGACGTGCGCGCCCACCTGGCGGAGGTCGTGGAGCGCGCCGATCGCGACGACGTACCCACGGTGATCACACGCCGGGGCAAGGAAGTCGCCGCGGTCGTCTCCATCGAGGTGCTGCACAAGTACCAGGAATGGGAAGAGCGCGAGATCAACCGGATCATCGACGAGCGCATGGCCAACCCCGCGCCCGGCATCCCGATCGAGGACATCATGAGGGAGACGCTGGCACGCGGTGAGTGAGTACCGAACTGTCTTCCGTCCCGAGGCGCAGGCCGAGCTTCGGAAGATCCCCCGCGACATGGCGCTGCGCATCCTGGCCAAGCTGACCGAGCTGGAGACCGACCCCCTCGGCTTCAACACCACTGCGCTGGTGTCCCAGCCCGAACGTCGCCGCCTGCGCGTCGGCGACTACCGCGTCGTCTACACGATCGACAACGGGGAGCTGGTGGTCTGGGTCGTTCACGTGGGGCACCGGTCCACCGTTTACGAGACCTGATCGCCGCTGACCCCACGTCAGAATATCCAGCACCCATCCAGCACGGTGACGACGAGGGGGTCGGGCTCGACAGAGCCCGACCCCCTCTGACCTGCATATTTGCCACGTCAATTACGTGGTGTTATTTCATCCGCTCAGACGTTGAAGCGGAACTCCACCACGTCGCCGTCCTGCATGACGTAGTCCTTGCCTTCCATGCGGGCCTTGCCCTTGGAGCGGGCTTCGGCGACCGAGCCGCATTCGACCAGGTCCGCGAAGGAGATGACCTCGGCCTTGATGAAGCCGCGCTGGAAGTCGGTGTGGATCACGCCGGCGGCCTCGGGGGCGGTGGCGCCCTTCTTGATGGTCCAGGCGCGGGTTTCCTTCGGGCCGGCCGTCAGGTAGGTCTGCAGGCCCAGCGTGGCGAAGCCGACGCGGCCGAGGGTGGCCATGCCGGGCTCCTCCTGGCCGACCGACTGGAGGAGCTCGAGGGCCTCGTCGTCCTCGAGCTCGATGAGCTCGGCCTCGAGCTTGGCGTTCAGGAAGATCGCCTCGGCCGGGGCCACCAGCGCGCTCTGCTCCGCCTTGAAGGCGTCGTCCGTCAGCTCGTCCTCGTCCACGTTGAAGACGTAGAGGAACGGCTTGACCGTGAGGAGGTGGAGCTCGTGGAGGAGGTCGCCCTGCTCCGTGCCCTTGGTGATGCCCACCGAGAAGAGGGTCGTGCCCTCCTCCAGGATCTTCTGGGCCTTCTCGACGGCCGCGAGGACCGCGACCTTCTCCTTCTGGAGGCGGGCTTCCTTCGTCAGGCGCGGAACGGCCTTCTCGATGGACTGGAGGTCCGCGAGGATCAGCTCGGTGTTGATGGTCTCGATGTCGTCCTTCGGCGAGACCTTGCCGTCGACGTGGACGACGTTCTCGTCCGCGAAGGCGCGGATGACCTGGCAGATCGCGTCCGACTCGCGGATGTTCGCGAGGAACTTGTTGCCGAGGCCCTCGCCCTCCGACGCACCGCGCACGATGCCGGCGATGTCGACGAAGTCGACCGTCGCCGGGAGGACCTTCTGCGAACCGAAGATGCCGGCCAGGACGGCGAGGCGCGCGTCCGGAACGCCGACGACGCCGACGTTCGGCTCGATCGTGGCGAACGGGTAGTTGGCCGCCAGCACGTCGTTCTTGGTCAGGGCGTTGAACAGGGTCGACTTGCCGACATTCGGCAGGCCGACGATTCCGATCGTGAGCGACACGTTGGCGACTTCCCGTAGCTGGAGGGGGCGGCGGCCCGGTAGTGGGCCGTCGGACAGTTTACTTTCCGATGAGGGGGCACGGATGTACGCGTGTCCGGGCACGCGATCGGCGGCCCCCCGCCTACTTTTGGGGGGTGGAGCGATACAAGGCGCGTACGGTACGTCACCCTGCGGAGCGGGCCCCGGCCCCCGGGCGGGCGGCGGTACGACGGCTGCCGCGGCCGCGGCTGACCGGGCTCGGCGGCGGGCTGTTCGGGTGCGCCGCGATGCTCGTGGTCGGCGGCGTCGACTGGCTGCTGTTCGACGCCTCGCTGTTCGTCTACGGGCTGTTCTTCCTGCCCGTCGCGGCCGCCACCGCCCTGTGGGTGCGGCCGGCCGACCTGATCACCGCGCCGATCACCGCCCCGATCGCCTTCGCCGCCGGGGTGTGGCCCGTGTCGGGCGGCTCCGGCGGCTTCGCCGGGGAGGTGATGGGACTGGTGTCCGCGTTGTCCCTGCACGCCGGCTGGCTGTACGCCGGGACGCTCGTCGCCGCCCTGATCGTGGTCGTGCGCAAGGCCGCACTGATCGGCCGCAGGAGAGCGCCCCGCCGCATCGCCTAGCTCCCCCTGCACCGCTTGCCCCGGCCCCCCTTACAGCTCCTCCCCCCGCTCGCCGTGGCCGGCGGGGCCGGAGTCGTGGTCGGCGCGGAGCAGTCCCGGGACGCCGACCCCGCCGACCCGCCGACCCCGCCGACTACGACGCCGACGCCGCCCCCGGCCCCGGCCCCGCCCCCGAGTGCGCCGCCATCGCCGCACCCACGATGCCCGCGTTGTTCTGCAGCTCCGCCGGGACGATCTTCGCGCGGACGCCCTCGATCAGCGGCAGGAACTTCTCCGGCTTGCGGCTCACTCCCCCGCCGATGATGAA
The DNA here is from genome assembly GCF_040611715.1 of Streptomyces sp. NPDC006544. Taxonomy (NCBI): domain Bacteria; kingdom Bacillati; phylum Actinomycetota; class Actinomycetes; order Kitasatosporales; family Streptomycetaceae; genus Streptomyces; species Streptomyces sp. NPDC006544. Next base: position 26,087 of record NZ_JBEXOV010000059.1, read on the forward strand.
CAGGTCCGGCGAGAACAGCATCTCCACGTGGGCCAGGTACTTCCCCACCCGGTGCGCCCAGCGCTCCCACGTGAGGTCCCCGTCCTCCTTCGCCTTCACCGACGCCCGCGTCTCCGCGTCGTGGCCCTTCAGCTCCAGGTGACCCAGTTCGGTATTGGCCACCAGCCGCCCGTCCGTGAACAGCGCGCTGCCGATCCCGGTGCCCAGCGTGAGCAGGATGACGGTGCCGCCGATCCCGCGCCCCGCCCCGTAGGACATCTCCGCGATCCCCGCCGCGTCCGCGTCGTTGAGGACCGTGACCCGGCGGCCGTCCAGGCGTTGCGAGAGGAGGGCCGCCGTGTCCACGCCGACCCACGCCTTGTCCATGTTGGCCGCCGAACGGGTGACCCCGCTCGTGACCACGCCGGGGAACGTGACCCCGACCGGACCGTCCCAGTCGAAGTGGCGCACCACCTCGACGACGCAGCCGGCCACCCCGTCGGGGGTGGCCGGCTGCGGTGTCAGCACCTTGTGGCGCTCCTGCGCCAGGTCGCCCCGGTCCAGGTCCACGGGAGCGCCCTTGATCCCGGTACCGCCGATGTCCACGCCGAAGATCTCCATGGACTCACCGTACGAAATGCCCGGCCCCGGCGCTGCCCCGAACGGGCCTACTTCTCCGAAACGAGCTCCGCCGCCTCGGCGCGAAGGTCGCGCCGCAGTTCCTTGGGCAGCGAGAAGACGATCGATTCCTCGGCGGTCTTGACGATCTCCACGTCCGCGTACCCGCGCTCGGCGAGCCACTCCAGCACCTCTTCGACCAGCACCTCCGGCACCGAGGCGCCCGAGGTCAGGCCGACGGTGGTGACGCCTTCCAGCCAGGCCTCGTCGATCTCGCTCGCGAAGTCGACGAGGTAGGAGGCGCGCGCGCCCGCGTCGAGGGCGACCTCGACGAGACGGATCGAGTTCGAGGAGTTCTTGGATCCGACCACGATGACCAGGTCGGAGTCCGCGCCCATCGCCTTGACGGCCTCCTGGCGGTTCGACGTGGCGTAGCAGATGTCGTCGCTCGGCGGCGAGAGGAGCAGCGGGAACCTGGTCTTCAGCGCGTCGACCGTCTCCATCGTCTCGTCGACGGAGAGCGTGGTCTGCGACAGCCAGACCACCTTGGACTCGTCGCGGACGGTGACCTTCTCCACGTCGTGCGGGCCGTCCACGATGGTGATGTGGTCCGGAGCCTCGCCGGAGGTGCCGATGACCTCCTCGTGGCCCTCGTGGCCGATGAGGAGGATGTCGAAGTCCTCGTTCGCGTACCGGACGGCTTCCTTGTGCACCTTGGTGACCAGCGGGCAGGTCGCGTCGATCGTCGCGAGCTTGCCGCGGGCCGCCTCCTCGTGCACCACAGGGGCCACGCCGTGCGCGGAGAACATCACGATGGAACCCTCGGGCACCTCCTCCGTCCGCTCGACGAAGATGGCGCCCTTCTTCTCCAGGGTCTGGACGACGTACTTGTTGTGCACGATCTCGTGGCGGACGTAGACCGGCGCACCGTACTGCTCGAGGGCCTTCTCGACGGCGATCACGGCTCGGTCCACGCCCGCGCAGTAGCCGCGCGGGGCGGCGAGCAGGACGCGGCGGGATGCGGGAGCGGGGGCGGCAGCAGTCATGGGCTCCATCGTACGGGGGTCTCCAGCAGGCCGGACGTCGCCCGTTCGACGCAGACTGGGTCGAATGTCCGTACCGGCTATCCCCCGGAGGAACGATGGCGTCCGCGACGGATTCCAGCACGACGCCCGGAGCCCCCGGGACGCCCGGCGGTTCCGGTACCGCGCTGCGCCGCAGCCTCGGCTTCCGGGACCTGGTCGTCTACGGGCTCCTCTTCATCGCTCCCATGGCCCCGGTCGGCGTCTTCGGGACCCTCGACGCCAAGTCGCACGGCGCCGTCGCCCTCGTCTACCTCTTCGCGACCGTCGCGATGGCCTTCACCGCCTTCTCCTACGCGCAGATGGTGCGCGTGGCCCCGCAGGCCGGCTCGGTGTTCACGTACGCCCGCAAGGGCCTGGGCGAGGGCCCCGGCCTGATCGCCGGCTGGATGGCGATGCTCGACTACCTGCTGATCCCGGCGGTCGCCTACCTCTTCTCCGGGATCGCCATGAACGCCCTGGTGCCGGAGGTCTCCCGGTGGGTGTGGACGGCCCTGGCCGTGGTCGTCACCACCCTGCTCAACCTCTGGGGCGTACGGGCGGCGGCGCGCGTGGGCTTCGCCGTGCTGGCCATGGAGATCGTGGTCCTGCTGGTGTTCCTGGTCGCCGCGGTGACCGTGCTGGTCCGCGACGGGGCGCGGCGCGGCTGGCTCTCGCCGCTCACCGGCGACGGCTCGCTCGGCTTCTCGACGACCGCCGTGCTCGGGGCGGTCTCGGTCGCCGTCCTGTCCTACCTGGGCTTCGACGCCATCGTCTCCTTCGCCGAGGAGGTGACGGGCGGCAGCGCGAAGGTGGCGCGGGCGGTGCTGTTCTGTCTCGCGCTGACCGGGGTGCTGTTCATCGCCCAGACCTATCTGGCGGCCCTGCTCACCCCCGTCTCCTCGGCCGAGCTGGCGGCCGATCCGGTGAAGCAGGGGCCCGCCTTCTACACCACGGTGGAGGCCTCCGTGGGGCCCTGGCTGCACGATCTGGTCGCGGTCAGCAAGGCGGTCGGGGCCGCCTTCGCGGCGCTGGCCGGGCAGGCGGCGGCGGGCCGGCTGCTGTTCGCGATGGCCCGCGAGCGGCGGCTGCCGCGCGCGCTGGCCCGTACCTCCCACGGCACGCCGCGCCCGGCCCTGCTGGTGGCGGCGGCGGTGACGCTGATCGCGGCGGTGTGGGCGGCCCGGCGCGACGACGGACTGGACCACCTGGTCTCGGTGGTCGACGTCGGAGCGCTGGTGGCGTTCACCCTGCTGCACGCCTCGGTCGTCGGCTGGTTCGTCGTCAAACGGCGCGAGGGGGCCCCGAACTGGTTCAAGCACCTGGTGCTGCCGGTGCTCGGCGCCACGGTGACCGTGGCGGTGATCGTCGAGGCCTCGTGGACGGCCCAGGTGGTGGGGGCGGTGTGGCTGGCGGTGGGCCTGTGCGTGCTGGTGGTCCAGGGCGGGCGACGCGCGGCCGCCGGCGGGGCCGGCCCCGACGCCGGTGTCGGTTCGGGCGGTTAGCCTGCGTGCATGGGTCTGAATACGTCGGCTGACGCGCCGCTGCCGGTCGGCCGGGTGTCCCGGCTCATCGGGGGCTGGATCGACAAGCTCGGCCAGGTGTGGGTGGAAGGGCAGATCACGCAGCTCTCGCGCAGGCCGGGAGCGGGGGTGGTCTTCCTGACGCTGCGCGACCCCTCGCACGACATCTCGCTCAGCGTGACCTGCTTCCGCCAGGTCTTCGACGAGGTCGCGGACTCGGTGACGGAGGGCGCGCGCGTCGTCGTCCTGGCCAAGCCCGAGTGGTACGCCCCGCGCGGGCAGTTGTCGCTGCGGGCGACGGAAATACGCCCCGTCGGCATCGGCGAACTGCTCGCACGGCTGGAGCGGCTCAAGCGTTCGCTGGCCGCAGAGGGCCTCTTCGCCCCGGACCGCAAGCAGCCGCTGCCCTTCCTGCCGCAGCTGATCGGGCTGGTGGTGGGGCGGGCCTCGGCGGCCGAGCGCGACGTGCTGGAGAACGCCCGGCGCAGGTGGCCGGCGGTCCGCTTCGAGGTCCGCAACGTCGCCGTCCAGGGGGTGAACGCGGTGCCCCAGGTGATCCAGGCGGTCAAGGAGCTGGACGCCCTGCCCGAGGTGGACGTGATCATCGTGGCGCGCGGCGGCGGCAGCGTGGAGGACCTGCTGCCGTTCTCCGACGAGGAGGTCGTCCGGACCGTCGCGGCGGCCCGCACGCCCGTGGTCTCGGCGATCGGGCACGAGCCGGACTCCCCGCTGCTGGACCTCGTGGCGGACCTGCGGGCGTCCACGCCCACGGACGCCGCGAAGAAGGTGGTCCCGGACGTCGGCGAGGAGCTGGAGCGGGTACACCAGTTGCAGGGCCGGGGGCTGCGCGCCGTGAGCGGACTGCTCGACCGGGAGGAGCGGGGGCTCGCGCACGCCCTCGCGCGCCCGGTGTTCGTCCACCCCCAGCGGATGGTGGAGACCCGGGAGGCCGAGCTCGACGCGCTGCTGGCGCGCGGCCGGCGGACGCTGGGGCACTTGCTGGACCGGGCCGACTCGGAGCTGGCGCACACGCTCGCCCGGGTGGTGGCGCTGTCGCCGGCGGCGACGCTGGAGCGCGGGTACGCCGTGCTGCAACGGGCCGACGGGCACGTGGTGCGCTCGCCGCAGGACGTGTCGGCGGGCGATGTGCTGCGGGCGCGGGTGGCGGACGGGGAGTTCCGGGTGGCGGTCGGGGCCTTCGGCTCCGGGACCGAGGCCGGGACCGAGGCCGGGACCGGGGCCGGGAGCGCGGCCGAGACCGAGGCCGAGGCTGGGAGCGCGGCCGACGCCGACGCCGGAACCCGCGCAGGAACCGACGCCGGAACCCGCGCAGGAACCGGGGCCGGGGCCGGGAGCGGGCCCGGAACCGGGGCCGGGGATCTCGCGTAGCGCGACACATTGCCGCAACAAATTCGCTGCACTACACACATAAGGTGGGATCGGGAATGGCCGAAACCGATACGGCGCTGGGATACGAGCAGGCGCGGGACGAGCTCATCGAGGTCGTCCGCAAGCTCGAGGCCGGCGGTACCTCGCTGGAGGACTCCCTCGCGCTCTGGGAGCGCGGCGAGGAGCTCGCGAAGGTGTGCCGCCACTGGCTCGAGGGCGCCCGCGCCCGGCTGGACTCGGCGCTGGCGGCGCGGGACGCGGGGCAGGACGACGGGGAGCGCGGCCGGGAATGAGGCCGGCCGGCCGGGAGTGAGCTCGGTCACCACCTCGGCAAACTAGTTGAATTTTCATCTATCTCGGCGGTAGTCTTCAGGACGTCGCTTCAGCTTCAGTCCGTACAGAAGAAGGCTTTCCGATGTCTCTCGTTCTCGACGCCGCCGCTCAGGACCTCCTCTTCCGCGAGGCCCGCACCGCCAACACGTTCTCCGACGAGCCGGTGACGGAGGAGCAGGTCCAGGCGATCTACGACCTGGTGAAGTTCGGCCCGACCGCCTTCAACCAGACCCCGCTGCGCATCACCCTGGTCCGCTCCCCCGAGGCCCGCGAGCGCCTGGTGAAGCACATGGCCGAGGGCAACCAGGCCAAGACCGCCGCCGCCCCGCTGGTCGCGATCCTGTCCGCGGACAACGAGTTCCACGAGGAGCTCCCGCGACTGCTCCCGCACTTCCCGCAGGCCAAGGACGCCTTCTTCTCCGCGCGCCCGGTCCGCGAGCAGTCCGCGCTGGTCAACGCCACGCTGCAGGCCGCCTACTTCATCATGGGCGTCCGCGCCGCCGGCCTGGCCGCGGGCCCGATGACCGGCCTGGACTTCGCCGGCATCCAGAAGGAGTTCCTGGACGGCGACCACACGCCGCTGATGGTCGTCAACATCGGCAAGCCGGGCGAGGACGCCTGGTTCCCGCGCTCCCCGCGCCTGGAGTTCGACCAGGTCGTCACCACCGTCTGAGCCGGCTGACGCCTGACCCCGTACGACCTACGCCTGACGCTCGACAGCTGACGCCTGACGTACCGCAAGAGGCCGCGCGCCCCGGATCCCGGGGCGCACGGCCCCTTCGTCGTACGCCGGACGGCCGGCGCCGCTACTGCTTCTCGGCGCCCTGCTTGAACTCCAGCGCCGCCGCCATCGCCCCGAGCTGCTCGAAGGAGCCCGTCCCGGTCACCACCGTGACGTAGCCCTGCTCCCGGCGCACGAGGGCGTCGTACTTCTCGCCGTCCCACCGCTCCCAGACCTGGTCGCCGACCTGCTGGCTCTGCCCGGTGGCCGTCGCCTTCTTGGTGACCTTGCCGATGTAGCCCGCCGTGGTGTCCGTGGACTGCTCCACCGCCACGTACTGCTGTTGCGGGTCCAGGAAGCCCAGGTGCCAGGCGTTGGCGCTCTTTCGCTCGAAGCCCACCGAGGTCGCCCGCCACTCCTGCGGGAGCCCCACGGGGGCGGCCAGCGGGTACGGGGCCGCGCGCCGGGCCGTGAGCGTCTCGACGCGGTAGTCGACCACTCGCGTCGGATCGGCTTTCTCGTCATGTGGGATGAACATGTAGATGCCGCCCACGACGAGGCCGATCACCGCCAGCGAGAGGACCATGTCCCGAACCGTCTGCTTGCCCTTCATACCTGCCACGGGACCATCGTCCCGCATCGCCGGCACAGATCTTCGCCGGGGTCGGCGTGGCGCCCCCGCACACACCTCCGCACCCGGGCGTATCCGCACAAGATGTCCGCTCAGGACAATCAGCTGACCGATATGCCGCTCATACGTGACCCGGTCTGCTCAATTTATCGACGTACCGATAGAGTCCAGGGACCCTCACTCCCGGCCGTCGCCGTACAGAAAGGTGCGCTCCGATGACCGAGCACAACCTGCCGCCCCAGCTCGAAGTCTCCCCGGAGGCCCCCGACCGCAACCTCGCCCTGGAACTCGTCCGGGTCACCGAGGCCGCCGCCATGGCCGCGGGCCGCTGGGTCGGGCGCGGCGACAAGCTCGGCGCCGACGGCGCCGCCGTCAACGCGATGCGGACCCTGATCTCCACCGTTTCGATGAACGGCGTGGTCGTCATCGGCGAGGGCGAGAAGGACGAAGCCCCGATGCTGTTCAACGGCGAGCGGGTCGGCGACGGCACCGGTGCCGAGGTCGACATCGCCGTGGACCCGATCGACGGCACCACCCTGAACGCCAAGGGCATGCCGAACGCCATCGCCGTCCTGGCCGCCGCCGACCGCGGCACCATGTTCGACCCGTCCGCGGTGTTCTACATGGAGAAGCTGGTCACCGGTCCCGAGGCCGCCGACTTCGTCGACATCAACGCCCCGGCCTCCGTCAACATCCGCCGCGTCGCCAAGGCCAAGAAGATGGCCGTGGAGGACGTCACCGTGGTCATCCTCGACCGCCCCCGCCACGAGGGCATCGTCAAGGAGATCCGCGAGACCGGCGCCCGCATCAAGTTCATCTCCGACGGCGACGTCGCCGGCTCGGTCATGGCGGTCCGCGAGGGCACCGGCGTCGACCTGCTCCTCGGCATCGGCGGCACCCCCGAGGGCATCATCTCGGCCTGCGCCATCAAGTGCCTCGGCGGCACCATCCAGGGCAAGCTCTGGCCCAAGGACGAGGACGAGCGCCAGAAGGCCATCGCCGCGGGCCACGACCTGGACCGCGTCCTGCACACCGACGACCTGGTCTCCGGGGACAACGTCTTCTTCGTCGCCACGGGCATCACGGACGGCGAGCTGCTGCGCGGCGTCCACTACCGCTCCGCGACCGCGACGACCTCCTCGCTGGTCATGCGCTCGAAGTCGGGCACGATCCGGCAGATCGACTCGACCCACCGGCTCTCGAAGCTCCGCGCGTACAGCGCGATCGACTTCGACCGCGCCCAGTAGGACGCGGCCACGACGCCACAGACCACAGTGGGCGTGCCGGAGACGGCGCGCCGGAAGGGGCGCTCCCGCGTGCGGCGGGAGCGCCCCTTCCGTGTGCCCGGTCCGTATGCCCGGTCCGTATGCCCGGTTCCGTATGCCCGGTTCCGTATGCCCGGTTCCGTGCGCCCCTGGGGATGCGCGCCCGGAAGGACGCGTGTCTAGGAGGCCTCGCGCAGCTCCCCCGCCCGGCGCCGCCGGCGCGCCAGCACCACCCGGCGCTCGGCGGCCGTGAGCCCGCCCCAGACGCCGTACGGCTCCGGCTGTATGAGTGCGTGCTCTCGGCAGGCGACCATCACGGGGCATCGGGCGCAGACCCGCTTGGCGGCGTCCTCGCGGGAGAGCCTGGCGGCCGTGGGCTCCTTGGAGGGGGCGAAGAACAGCCCGGCCTCGTCGCGCCGGCACACCGCGTCCGCGTGCCAGGGACCGTCCTCTTCCCTGGCCGGCACCCGCGGCTTCGGCACGGCCGCCGCGGGCCGTCCCTGAAGACTCTGGACGGCGGCTACCTGCAGGGACTGGCGCAGCGGATGCGGCACGGTCTACTCCTGACGACGTATACGCGAGCGAGAGACGATGCACCTGTCCCTACCCGCTGTGCGCGTCCCTATGCACCGAGTGCCGCCGATCCGCGAGGTTCGACCGAAATCCGCCGCCGCCCGCCGGCCCGGAGAGGTCACTCACCCGGCATGCGCACGGCACATATGCGCCCCGCCCGGCACGGACCGGAAGTGGCCCCGTCCGTCACGTCCCGGGGCGCTCGCGGAGCTTGAGCGCCAGGTCGACCAGACGGGCGCCGGGCTTGCGCCGCGCCTCGATGTTGCCGAGCAGCGCGAAGGCGCGGACGATCACGACCGGCGCGTGCGGGTCGGTCGCGCCGGCGCCCTCGCCGTGCACCTCGACGTTGCCGAGGACCCCGCTGCCGTAGCCGCGCAGCGTGACGTTCTCCGGGACCAGGATCTCGACGTTGCCGAGGACACAGGTCACGTTGATCTCGGTGACCTGCTGCTCGAAGACGGCCTCGGTGAGGTCGACGGTGATGTCACCGAGGACGGAGACCGCGCGGGTGTGGGCACCCGGCCGCCAGCGGCCCTTGCGGGAGGAGCTGCTACACACCGCGACGAGGGTCTCGGCCGGGGTGCCCACGGGCTGCCCCGCGTACCCCTCGGGACCGTACGCGCGCTCCTGCCGGGTCCCGGCGCCGGGCGCGGGGAGGTCCCGCACGAGGACGTCCAGCTCGCCGACCGTCTTGAAGGCGTACAGGGAGTCGAGGCGGTCGGAGTGCTCCTCGGCGCTCAGCCGGCCCTCGGCCAGGGCGTCGGCGAGGATCTGCGCGATCCGGTCCCGGTCGGCGTCGGAGGCGCGCAGCGCGCCGACTGCTGCAACTGCGGGGGCGGCGGCGGCCGCGGGGTGCTTTTCCAGGTCCACGTCACCCAGCATAGCGAGACACGATAGATCGCGATACTCCCCCGACGGGGCCCAGTGAGCCTTACCTCACAGACAAACGTCCCCGCGGAGGTCCTACGCTTGACACCGCGCTGCCAATTGGTCGTCAGCGCCGTCTGCCGAGTGAGGACTGACTGCCGTCATGCCAGAGTTTGCGTACACCGACCTGCTGCCCCTGGGCGAGGACACCACCCCCTACCGACTGGTGACCTCCGAAGGCGTCTCGACCTTCGAGGCCGACGGCCGTACGTTCCTCAAGGTCGAGCCGGAGGCGCTGCGCAAGCTCGCCGAAGAGGCGATCCACGACATCCAGCACTTCCTGCGCCCCGCGCACCTCGCGCAGCTGCGCCGGATCATCGACGACCCGGAAGCCTCGGCGAACGACAAGTTCGTCGCGCTCGACCTCCTGAAGAACGCCAACATCGCCGCGGCCGGCGTGCTCCCCATGTGCCAGGACACGGGCACGGCGATCGTGATGGGCAAGCGCGGCCAGAACGTGCTGACTTCGGGCGCGGACGAGGCGGCGCTGTCGCGCGGCATCTTCGACGCGTACACCCGCCTCAACCTGCGCTACTCGCAGATGGCCCCGATCACCATGTGGGAGGAGAAGAACACCGGCTCGAACCTCCCCGCGCAGATCGAGCTGTACGCGACCGACGGCGGGGCGTACAAGTTCCTCTTCATGGCCAAGGGCGGCGGCTCCGCCAACAAGTCCTTCCTCTACCAGGAGACCAAGGCGGTCCTCAACGAGGCCTCCATGATGAAGTTCCTGGAGGAGAAGATCCGTTCGCTGGGCACCGCGGCCTGCCCGCCGTACCACCTGGCGATCGTGGTCGGCGGCACCTCGGCGGAGCACGCGCTCAAGACCGCGAAGTACGCCTCGGCGCACTACCTGGACGAGCTGCCGACCGAGGGCTCCGCGCTGGGCCACGGCTTCCGTGACCAGGCCCTGGAGCAGCAGGTCTTCGAGCTCACCCAGCGGATCGGCATCGGCGCGCAGTTCGGCGGCAAGTACTTCTGCCACGACGTCCGCGTCGTCCGCCTCCCGCGCCACGGCGCCTCCCTGCCGGTGGCCATCGCGGTCTCCTGCTCGGCGGACCGCCAGGCCACCGCGAAGATCACCGCGGAGGGCGTCTTCCTGGAGCAGCTGGAGACGGACCCGGCGCGGTTCCTGCCGGAGACCACGGACTCGCACCTGGACGAGTCGGCGGACGTCGTCTCCATCGACCTGAACCAGCCGATGGACGAGATCCTGGCGACCCTGAGCAAGCACCCGGTCAAGACCCGGCTCTCGCTGACCGGCCCGCTGGTCGTGGCGCGCGACATCGCGCACGCCAAGATCAAGGAGCTGCTGGACTCGGGTGCGGAGATGCCGCAGTACCTCAAGGACCACCCGGTCTACTACGCCGGCCCCGCGAAGACCCCCGAGGGCTACGCCTCCGGCTCCTTCGGCCCCACCACGGCCGGACGCATGGACTCCTACGTGGAGCAGTTCCAGGCGGCGGGCGGCTCGAAGGTCATGCTCGCCAAGGGCAACCGCTCGCAGCAGGTGACGGACGCGTGCGCCGCGCACGGCGGCTTCTACCTCGGCTCCATCGGCGGCCCGGCGGCGCGCCTGGCCCAGGACTGCATCAAGAAGGTCGAGGTCCTGGAGTACGAGGAGCTCGGCATGGAGGCGGTGTGGAAGATCGAGGTGGAGGACTTCCCGGCCTTCATCGTGGTCGACGACAAGGGCAACGACTTCTTCCAGAACCCGGCCCCCGAGCCGACGTTCACCCACATCCCGGTCCGCGGCCCGGGCCTGTAACGCATCCCCGAGGGGGCCCTCCGCCGATCGGCGGAGGGCCCCCTCGAACGGTTCCGCCGATCGGCAGATGGAGCCGGGGACGCCGGGAGGCGAGGCTTGGCCCGTACCCGAACAGCCCTTCGGAACACGGGAGTCCGCCATGAAGAACCGCAGCCGCACCCTCGCCCTGACCGGCGCCGCCGCCCTGGTGACGGCGGTGATCGCGGCGGCCCCCGGCTCCGCCGTCGCCTCGGCGCCCAGGGCGGCCGCCGTCCACGGAGCGGCGTCCGTCCTGTACGCCTACTCGCCCGACGACGACATCCGCTTCACGGTCGACGCCGACGCCGCGCCGTTCACCCGGCCGCTCGACGCGCCGAACGGCGAACGCGGCCTGCCGACGGACGCCCGCGGCAAGGTGACCGTCTACCACTACTCGCCGGAGTACCACGTCACCGGGACCTCCGAGGCCGAGGTGGACTGCCTGGTCACGGGCGGCCGCACGGCGACGGTCACCGCCGTGGTCACCCAGTCGAACACGGGCGACACGGGCAAGCGGATCGGGATCAGCGTCCAGGACGGCGAGCACGGCGAGCCGGACCGCGTGGGCTTCTCCTGGGGCGTGGCCAACATGGACGAGAAGGAGGACGGCACGGCCGTCGAGGCGAGGGTCGGCACCTGCATGGCCCCGGCCCCCTTCACCACGGTCGTCAAGGGCGGCTTCAAGGTCGCCCCGGCACCGCTGCCGCCCCTCCCCCGCTGAACGGCCCGGCTGAGCGGATCCGCCGAGCGGGTCCGCTTCACGCGGGGGATACAGGCCTGTATCCAACCGTTCACCCCTCTTTGCGATGATTTCCGCATGACAGTGACGTCCTCCCTCCCCACCGCCCGCGCCACCCGGGTGGTCGCGCACCGCGGGGCCTCCCACGAGCACCCCGAGCACACGCTCGCCGCCTACCGGCAGGCCGTCGACGACGGGGCGGACGCCCTGGAGTGCGATGTCCGGCTCACCGCCGACCACCGGCTCGTCTGCGTGCACGACCGGCGCGTCGAACGGACCTCGGACGGGCGCGGGATCGTCTCCGAGATGACGTACGAGGAGCTGCGCGCCCTCGACTTCGGCGCCTGGAAGGGAGCCGCGCACACGGGGGCCCGGGTGCTGCTCTTCGAGGACCTGCTCCAGGAGACGCTCGCCGCCGGCCGGCCGGTGGGGCTGGCCGTGGAGACGAAGCACCCGACGCGCGCGGGCGGCCGGCTGGAGGAGGAACTCGTCCGCGTGCTGCGCCGGTACGGGCTCGCGGACGGCCGCGGCGGCCTCGTGGAGGTGATGAGCTTCTCGCGCGGCGCGCTGACCCGGATGCACCGGCTCGCCCCCGGGCTCCCGGCCGTGTACCTGATGGAGCGGCGCCTGCGCCCGGCCCGCCCGCCCTTCGCCACGCACGCGGGCCCCGGGATCGAGCTCGTCCGCCGGGATCCGGGACTGGTGGGGCGGCTGAAGTCCAAGGGGCTGTCGGTGCGGGTGTGGACGGTGGACGAACCCGAGGACGTGGAGCTGTGCCTGAACCTCGGAGTGGACACGCTCATCACCAACCGGCCCCGCGCCGTCCGAGAGCAGGTGGAGGCCCGCTAGCGCCCCGCGTTCTCGCGCCGCATTGGCTGATTCGCACTCGTGACAGCCGGTCGGTGAACCCCGAACGTATGCCGTGGCGCGCACGACGGGAAGATCAGCCCCGCGGGTGCGCCTGGCCGACGACAGGACAGGCGCTCACCGGCGCCGTGGCGCGGGCGAGGGTGACTGATATGGGCTTACAGCGACAGGCGAGACGTACGGCCGACAGCGGCTCCGGCGGTTCCGGCGTTCCCACCGGCTCCGGCGCCTCCTCCGGCTCGGCCGCCCCCACCGGCTCCCCGGCGGGCGGCGGACCCTTCGCCGCCGCGGACGCGGGCGGCGGCGCGGGGCCGGAAGCCGCCGCCGTCGGCCCGGACCTCACGCCGTGCTATCTCGTCCTCGGCCCGCTGGAGGTGCGCCGCGGCGGGGTGAGCTGTACGCCGACTCCGCTCAAGCGCCGCGCCCTGCTCGCGATCCTGCTGCTGCACGCGAACAGACTGGCGTCGGCGGACATGCTGATAGACGAGTTGTGGGACGGGCACCCGCCCCGATCCGCCCAGGCGACCCTGCAGATGTACGTGTCCGGGCTGCGCCGGACGCTCGACCCGGGCCACGGACGCGGGGGCGGGGACCCGCGCCGCCACCCCGTGCTGCGCACGGCCGGCTCCGGCTACGTGCTCGAGGTCGGCCCCGGCGAGCTGGACCTGGACCTCTCCCGCGCCCTCGCCGCGCTCGGCCGCCGGCAGCTGGCCGACGGCGACTGCACCGCCGCCAGCGAGGCCTTCTCCGCGGCGCTCGCGATGTGGCGCGGCCGGCCGCTGGCCGATCTCGGCCCCGCGCGCCTGCCCGAGTACTACACGGCCCCGCTGGAAGAGGAGCGCCTCGCCCTGCTCCACGACCGGATCGGCGCCGACATCTGCGCGGGCCGCTCCCAGGGGGTCATCACCGAACTGGCCGAACTGTGCGCCCGCCACCCGCTGCGCGAGGCGTTCCACGAACAGCTGATGCTGGCGCTGGCCGGAACCGGGCGGCGGGCCGAGGCGCTGGACGCGTACGCCCGCGCACGGCGGGTGGTCGTCGAGGGCACCGGAGTGGAGCCCGGCCCCGACCTGCAGGCCGTACAGCGCGCCCTGCTCGGCGGCCTGCGCCCCTCCGCCACCGTGCACGGCCGATGTCGGGGCTCCCTGCTGCTCCAGCCGGCCGGGCTCTGACCGGGGGCCGGCGGGGTGGGGCGCCGGCCGGGCCCTCATCGGGGGCCTGCGGCACCGGTGCGGGAGCGGGCCGGGTCCGGTCCGTCACGGACCGCCGCGGACGGCCGCGGCCGGGCCGTGCCCGCCTCGGCCCCGCCGGCCTCGGCCCGTCCGGCCTCAGCCCAGCCGCCAGTCCAGGCGGCGCCGGTAGTAGACCAGCGGATCGGCGTCCGCCACCGCGCACCCCGCCACCTCGCCCACCAGCACCGCGTGGTCCCCGTGGGGGAACACCGCGGACACCCGGCACCTCAGGTACACGGGGACGCCCGCCAGCCGGGGCGTCCCGTCGTCCCAGTCCCAGTCCAGGCCCGCGAACTTGTCCTCCGAGCGGCCCGCGAACACCTTCGCGAGGGCCTCGTCCCCCGAACCCAGCAGGTGCGCCCCGAAGGACGCGCCCACCCTGGCGTCCATGGCCCGGTACGTACGCGAGCCGCACGCGAGCGCCAGCATGACGGACGGCGGGGCCACGCTGTAGGAGCTGAGGGAGGACACCAGCAGTCCGCACGGACTGCCGTCGGCGCGCCGCCCGCTGATCACCGCCGCCCCGGACACCAGCCGGGCCATCGCCTCGGTGAACGCCGCCGCCAGCTCGTCCGGCGGCGCGGGGGGCCGGAGGTCCGGTCCGGCCCCCGCCCCCGCGTCCCCCCGGACTCCGGCTCGTGCGTCGGCCTGTGCGCCGGCCCGTACGTCCGTTCCCTGCTCCCGCTGCCGCAGGCTCATCCCGCGCTCCGCCTCAGACGGCGCTGTGCTCGGCGGCGCGCAGGCAGGAGTCCCGCTGCGCGCCGGCGTCGGGGTCGCCGGTGGCCGCGTACACGGCGTCGAAGTCCGACGCCGCCCGGTCGAACCGGCCCGCCGCCTCGTGGACCACGGCCCGGTTGAACCGGAACTCGGGCCGGTCGGCCAGGTCCACCGCCCGGTCGAAATCGGCCGTCGCGGTCGCCAGATCGCCTTCCGAGTAGGCGAGTTCGCCCTTGACGGCCCAGGCCTCGGCCAGTCCCGGGTCGCCCGCGAGCGCGGACGCGAGCGCCTCGGCCGCCTCCTTGCCGCGACCCGCCTCCGCCAGCAGCCGCCCGCGCAGGCACAGCAGGTGGGGGTGGTCGGGGGCCAGCGCCAGTCCGGCGTCCACGTCCGCCAGCGCCGCCTCGGCCTCGCCCGCGTCGGCGAACAGGCCGGCCCGGCCCAAAAGCGCCTCCTGATGGCCCGGTTCGAGCTCGAGGGTACGGCTGAAGTCGGCCAACGCGCCTTCGGCATCACCGAGTTCGAGCCGGGCGTCCCCGCGGTTGTAGTAGGCCTCGGGGAACGGGGCCTCGAGCGCGAGGGCCCGCTCGTAGTCGGCGATGGCCTCCTCCGAACGCCCCAGCTTCCGCAGGATGTTGCCCCGGTTGAAGTAGTGGTCGGCGAAGTCGTCGTCCGCGTCCACGATCTCGGCGTAGTCCTCGAGGGCCGCCTCCAGGCGCCCGCTCATGCTGTTGACCTGGGCCCGGTTGTACCGCAGTCCGACCCGGTGCCAGGTGCGCTCCCCCAGGCCGAGCTCCCGGTCGAGCCGTTCGATCCCCTGGTCGAGCAGCCGCAGCGCCTCGTCCGGGTGGCCGTCGCGGACCTCCACGAGCGCGAGCCCGTTGCGGTTGAAGACCGAGTAGAAGGAACGTTCCTTGGGGTCCGGCAGCAGGTCCGACAGGGCGATGGCCGTGTTGACCCAGGCGCGCGCCTGGCGCGGATCGCGCCGTTCCTCCGGGTAGTGGCGTGCGTAGAGCATGCCGATCTCGTAGGCGAGCTTCATGTGGTGCGCGGGGTTCTGCGTGGCCATCCGCGCCTCCTCCTGGAGCACGGCCGACTCGTCGGGCCGGCCGGCCGCCGCGAGGCACACCCCGGACTCCCGGATGAACACCCACCACAGCTGGGGGCGCTCGACCGGGTCCACGAACCGCCGTCCCTCATCGCCCAGTTCGGCCGCGATGTGGTAGAAGCCCAGGTACTTGCAGCGCAGCATGGCCGCGCGCAGCGCCTCGACCCCGGCCCCGGCCGCGTCGGAGCCGCGCATCAGGTGGTAGGGCAGTGCTCCCAGCCGCAGCGAGGGCTCGGCCTCCTCGGCCGGGCCGGCGAGTTCGGCGGCCCGGCGGTCGTGCAGCGCGGCGCGCTCGGTCTCGGCGAGCCGCTCGTAGGCGGCGATCAGCGCGGGGTCGTCGTCCACGCAGTCCCCGTCCACGTATTCCCGGGCCGCGTCGGGACCGGCGGTGTGCGGGGCCTGAGCGGCCGAGCCCTCCGTCTTCTTCGTGTACGCGGCCAGCGCGTCCGGGAGCGAGAGGGAGGGGAAGCCGGGCGGGTCCAGCAGCCGGGCCGTCCCCGAGCACAGGACCAGGGTGAGGAGCTCGGGCGGGATCCGCCGCAGGGCGGCGGCCAGGAACTCCTGGTCGGTCACGTCGGCGTGCTGGACGTTCTCCACGACCAGGGTGCGCGGGCCCTGCGCCGCGTCGGCGAGTGCGGCGAGCAGGAAGTCCACGATGCCGTGCGCGACGCGCAGGGAGTGCAGGCGGGCCGGGTAGCGGCTCACCTCGCCGGCCGTCGACTGCTCCTCGATGTGGTGCGTGATCGGCGGCACCAGCGGGGCCAGCTCGGGCGTGCTCTCCTGGAGCTCGATGTAGTGCCGGCCGGCCAGCTCGGGCCGCCGGGCCAGCGCGTCCGGGGCCACGAGCCGCAGCAGCGCACCGGCGGCGGTGTACGGGCCGCGCAGGCGCCGGTGGGCGTCCAGGGACGCGAGCAGCGGGGGCAGGTCGAGACCGGCCCGCAGCGTTTCGCGCTCGCGGCGGTGCGGCGCGCAGATCCAGTGGTGCCCGCTCATGGGCCTGCCTTTCACAGAGGCCCGCCGGGGGTGGTCCCGTCAGGCGATGACGTGGTGGAGCCGGGCCCGTCGGCTGCGCAGGCGCTCCCGGGCGGCGAGCCAGAGGGCGAAGCCGATCTGGCCGAAGGTCAGGACGAGGAAGACGGCCGCGTCGAGCAACTGGATCCAGGAAGAGCCGTGCCCGGAGCCGAAGCGCTCCAGCGAGGCCGAGATCATGTCCAGGAAGACGGGGCCGACGCCCCACAGGAACGTGCTCAGGCTGATGACGTAGCCGAGGGGGAGCAGCCAGGAGTACCAGCGGGCGGCCCGCCGGTCGACGGGGTGCCACAGGGACTCGTCCGTGAGCCGGCCGGTGCGCCCGAGCAGCCGGTTGACCCGGTTGGCGAGCATGCGCACGGAGGTGGTGTGCAGGTCCACGCAGCCGAGCACGGTGGTGATCAGGACGTAGATGTCGGTGCGCAGGTAGAGGAAGAACTGCCACATCAGCCGGATGAAGGTGGTGAAGGCCACGGCCAGGCACACGCGCGAGGCCAGCCCGCTCGCGAATCCGGCCACGATGACGGCCAGGCTGATCAGGACGGCGTCGGCGACCATCCCGGCGAGGATCGGCAGATAGCGTTTGCGGCGCTCCACCCCGGCCAGACCGTCCAGCGAGGTCTCGACGACGAGGAAGTAGAACCGGTACGACATCCTCGTGCGCGAGCGGATGCCGAGGCGGCGGCCGGCCAACGCGTGGAAGATCTCGTGGATGGCGATGAGCGGGACGGCGACCACGAACAGGACGAGGGTGATCACCGCGTAGTAGTGGCTGAAGACGAGGTCGTCGGGGGTCGGCAGGAGTTCGGGCCGGCGCACCACGCAGATCACCGCCCAGACGGCGGTCAGCGCGTACGCGGTCCAGGCCGCCGGGGAGAAGACCGCCCGGCCGAGCCGCTGCCAGCGCACGGGTTCCGCCGTCGTCTCCGCCTCGCCCTCGGCCCGTACGAAGCCGAGTTCCCGCAGGGCCTCGACGACGTCCCCGACGTCGGCGCGCTCCCCGTACGTCTCCTCGTACCAGTCGGCGGCCTGCGCGGGGGTGGCGCCCTCCTGCAGCCGGCGCACCAGGGCGGCGCCGTCGGGCGGGAAGATCGCGTAGGACTCGGTGTCGCGGCGGCCGATGGTGACCTCGTCGCCGTCCTCCAGGAAGACCAGTGGATGGAGCGCCAGCGGGAGGTCGTCAGCGCTGAGGTGGGCCGGCTCCGCCATGGCGGGTGCTCCGTCTCTCGTCGGCCGGGCCCGGCCGGGGAGGGCGTCCCCAGGAACTGGGGACGCCCGTACTCGAACTCGCCCGGGTGTGGTTAGGCGGGGCTCGGGTAGTGCGAGCAGGCGGAAGACGTCAGGCGAACCGGGCCTGCCTTGCGAATCTGAATCTTCTTCATCTCAATGCACCTCCTTTGGAGGATCGGTGGGGTTGGACGTTCTCCATGCTGCCGAACCCCGCCAGAACTTCCCCAAACCGTCGCCAAACCCCGTACCGGGGACGGGCTCAGGGGCCGCGGAGGTGGGGATGCGCGGCGGGTGCGGGCGCGCGCGGGTCCGGACAGGGGAACACCCGGCCGGGACGAGCCGGCCGGGTGTGGGGGGTGCGCGTCCGACGGGGGACGGATCCGTCGGTCCTGCTGCGGGATGGGGGTTACACGAAGCGCTGGTTCGCCGAGCCGTTGCAGGTCTGCAGGCGCAGCGGCTCGTGGGCCGCGGCCACCGTCAGGCACATGCCCGGGGCGGCGGCGGGCCGGAGGGTGGCTCCGTCGCGGACGAACTGCTGGTTGGCTCCGCCGTGGCAGTTCCAGACGATCAGTGCGGTGCCGTTGCCGTAGTTGGCGCCGGGGGCGTCGAGGCAGCGGTCGTGGGTGAGTTCGACGTGGAGCGACTTCCTCGCGGAGTCGTACCACCAGCCCTGGTTGCGGCCGCCGTGGCAGTCCCAGCCGAGGACCTTGGTGTTGTTGGCGCTGGAGCCGCCGTTGGTGTCGACGCAGTTGCCGGTCGCCTCGTTCTTCAGCGGCTTGTAGAGGTCGTCCCAGGCGCCCGCCTGCAGGACGGGGGTGCCGGTGCTGGCCGGGTCGGCGCAGGAGGCCTCGCGCAGGCCGGAGGCGTAGAGCTGGGTCAGGCAGGCCGCGAAGGCGCCGTGGCCGCGGTAGTTGGGGTGGAAGGACTGGCGGGCGGTGTTCTCGTCCCACGGGAAGTGGTCCCCGAGGTCGAGGTAGAGGCCGCGCGCCCAGGTGTCCTCCATGCAGACCTCGTGGCCCTGGAAGAGCCGCGAGTTGTCGAGGTAGGTCGCGCCCGCGGCGAGGGCGGCCGCGCGCATGCCCTTCTCGAAGGTGGGCACGGCGTAGTTGCGGCCCCAGGCGGCGTCGGAGTCGTAGCCGGCGCAGCCTCCGGGGAGCTTGCCCGGGAAGTCGGGGTTGTCGTTGAAGTCGGGTCCGATCGGGCTCGGGTAGCCCATCACGACGAGCTTGTAGTCGGAGTCGGCGTACCCGGCGTCGCGCATGACCGTCCTCAGGTCCGCGAGCGTCGACTCCACCTTGGGCTCGAGGCCGTCGACGCGCCCCTGCCAGCCCGGACCGTACTTGGGCTCGCAGGTGCCCTGGCTGAGCACCCAGCGCGTGACGCAGTCGGTCATGACCGGGCCGAACTGGAGGTCGTCGTTGGCCCCGGCGACCAGCAGCACCATCTTGATCCTGGTGTTGCGGGCCTTGACCGCGAGGCTGTCGCTCTGCACCAGCTCGTCGGCGTACTGCTTGCTGCCGCCGATCTTGATGTTGCCGGTGTAGCCGCCGGAACAGGCCACGTTGAAGGTGTAGTCGGCCGCGATGCCGGTGCGGTGGATCGCCGAGTCGGGCGAGCGGTGGCACTGGTTGGCGGAGGTGTTGGTCGCGGGGTCGTAGGTGCCGACGCCCTCGCCCGAGATCTCGCTGTCGCCGAGCGAGATCAGGCCGGTCTTGCGGTCGGCGAGCGGGCGGATCGCGGGGTCGCCGTAGATCCTGGTCGCCTCGGCGGCGCGGATGGCCTCGAGTTCGGGCGTGAGGGCCGTCGCGGCAGTTCCGGCGGCGGGTCCCGCGGCGGGTCCGGCGGCGGTCGCCGCGTGGGCCATGGGGGTGATGGCGGTGACGCCCCCGAGGGCGGCCGCGGCCGCCGCGACGGCGACGACGGTAGATCTGAGTCTGCTCCTGGATCCTGTACGGACACGAGCCATGTACGCCTCCCCGGCATAGGTGTTACCCACGGTATTTACTGGCCGGTAGGTGAGTTGGGAACAGTTCGAACAAGACAATTGCTCAACTTTTTGAGGAGGCACCACACATGACCGACGTTCAGCAGACCGACGGGAGCCCCGAGGGGTTCCGCACCGAGCACGACTCCATGGGCGAGGTACTGGTCCCCGCGCACGCCAAATGGCGGGCCCAGACCCAGCGCGCGGTGGAGAACTTCCCCGTTTCGGGGCAGCGCCTGGAGCGCGCCCACATCGAGGCGCTGGCCCGGATCAAGGCCGCGGCCGCCGTGGTCAACGCCCGGCTCGGCGTGATCGACGAGGACATCGCCGCCGCGATCCGCTCCGCCGCCGCCGAGGTCGCCGGGGGGCGCTGGGACGAGCAGTTCCCCGTCGACGTGTTCCAGACCGGTTCCGGCACCTCGTCCAACATGAACGCCAACGAGGTGATCGCCACCCTGGCCGCCGAGCGGCTCGGCCGCGCCGTCCACCCCAACGACCACGTGAACGCCTCGCAGAGCTCCAACGACGTCTTCCCCTCCTCCATCCACATCGCCGCGACCGCCGCCGTCACCGGGGAGCTGATCCCCGCCCTGGAGCACCTGGCCGGCGCGATGGAGCGCAAGTCCGCCGAGTTCGCCGTGGTGGTCAAGGCCGGCCGGACGCACCTGATGGACGCCACCCCGGTCACCCTGGGCCAGGAGTTCGGCGGGTACGCGGTCCAGCTCCGCTACGGCGTCGAACGGCTGCGCGCGGCGCTGCCGCGGCTGGCCGAACTCCCGCTGGGCGGAACGGCGGTGGGCACCGGGATCAACACCCCGCCCGGTTTCTCCGCCGCCGTGATCGCCGAGGTGGCCGAGGCGACCGGGCTGCCGCTGACCGAGGCCCGGGACCATTTCGAGGCCCAGGGGGCGCGGGACGCGCTGGTGGAGACCTCCGGGATGCTCCGCACGGTCGCCGTCTCGCTCACCAAGATCTGCAACGACCTGCGCTGGATGGCCTCCGGCCCCCGCACGGGATTGGCCGAAATCAATCTCCCGGATCTCCAGCCGGGGTCCTCGATCATGCCCGGGAAGGTCAATCCGGTGATCCCCGAGGCCGCCTTGATGGTCGCGGCCCAGGTCATGGGGAACGACACGGCGGTCGCGGTGGCGGGCGCGGCGGGCAACTTCGAGCTCAACGTGATGCTGCCCGTGATGGCCCGCAACCTCCTCGAGTCGATCCGCCTGCTGGGCAGCGTCAGCCGCCTGCTGGCCGACCGCACGGTCGACGGGATCACCGCCAACACGGCCCGGGCCAGGGAGTACGCCGAGTCCTCGCCCTCCGTGGTGACCCCGCTGAACCGCTACATCGGCTACGAGGAGGCCGCCAAGGTCGTCAAGAAGTCCCTCGCGGAGCGCAGGACGATCCGCGAGGTCGTCCTGGACGGGGGCTACGTCGACCGCGGCGACCTGACCCTGGAACAGCTCGACGAGGCGCTGGACGTCCTGCGGATGACCCGGCCCTGACCCGGCCGGACCCCCGGGTCCCAGGGTCCTGATCCGGTCGTTTCCCGTCCCCGAACCCCTCCGTGACCTGCAACGCAGCGAGCCTCGAGACCCCCGACCTAGGATCTGCGCATGACAGGTAGCGGAGGCCGCGGGGGCGGCGGGGCGCAGGACGCGGCGCGGGGCTCGGCGCCGGGTCCGGCACAGGGCACGCACTGGGCCGTCGGGGAGCAGATCCTCTGGCGGTACCGCGATCACGCGCCCGGACTTCAGGGGCGGGTGCACATCTGCCGGCCCGTGACCGTGGTGCGCGACACCGACGACCTGCTCGCCGTGTGGATGGCTCCGGGGACCGAGTGCGTCAAACCGGTGCTCGCCGACGGCACCGCCGTCCACGAGGAGCCGCTCGCGACCCGGTACACCGCGCCGCGCACCACCGTGCGCTCGCGCTGGTTCGGGGCGGGCGTGCTGAAGCTGGCCCGGCCCGGGGAGCCGTGGTCGGTGTGGCTGTTCTGGGAGCACGGCTGGCGCTTCAAGAGCTGGTACGTGAATCTCGAGGAGCCCCGGACGCGCTGGTCCGGCGGCATCGACTCCGAGGACCACTTCCTCGACATCTCCGTCTACCCGGACCGCACGTGGACGTGGCGGGACGAGGACGAGTTCGCGCAGGCCCAGCGGGCGGGTCTGATGGAACCGGAACAGGCCCGCCGGGTACGGGCGGCCGGCCGGGCGGCGGTGGACCTGATCAGGGCCTGGGGTCCGCCGTTCTCCGAGGGCTGGCAGGATTGGCGTCCGGACCCTGCCTGGAAAGTGCCCGTACTGCCGGAGGACTGGGACCGCACCCCGGCGCATATGACCTCATGAGACCCTTGATGCGCCCCCGGGGTGCAACCGTAGGATCGTCCTCCGCCGGGGCTTCGGTATGGCCGCGGTCGGTGTTTCTCCGGCAAATGTCACCGGGCGGGCGGGACTTGACCACGGGTCGACGCACAACGAGAGGTAACGAGCGGGACGCGGAACAGCGGGGTGATGGTGTCCCCGCCGCTGAGCGGGTATACCGCGACTGAACCGAGTTGAGTGCAGCGCACATCGAGCGCAAACGGACGGAATGCCACGCGTGACGGAGTACCCCACCTCTCAGGAGGGCTCACAGCCGGTTGACGGTGCCTCCGGCGGTCGTTCGGAGGAGCCCGGCCACGGCAGGGCCCCGGCCTCGGCCGCCGAGGCCGTACGCACGCATGCTCAGGTCCCGGGGCCGGACCAGCCCGGCACCGGCCTGCCCCGCCCACGGGCCTCGACGGCCGCGAGCGGGCCCGGGCATAGGGGGCATGCCTGGTCCCCATGTCATCCGCGGTTCCGTCGTGCTCCCCGAGGGCGAGCTCGCCTGGCGCTTCTCGCGGTCCTCCGGGCC
>NZ_JBEXOV010000060.1:0-48264 GCF_040611715.1 Streptomyces sp. NPDC006544
AGACGACAACACCAGGCCCGCACCAGCCACTACAAACGACGCGGACACACACCACCCGAAGCTGCCAACCTGTCAGACCAAAGACCGTTGCAGTATTAGAAGTCATCTCAATTGGCGAGTCTGCGGTAGCAGATGAGGGTGCAGGCGATGCTGGTGAAGGCGGGGAAGTGGTCGGCCTTGCGTTCGTAGCGGCGGTGGAGGCGGCGGCAGGCCACCACGGGCAAGACCGGAAACACCGTCCTGCAGCTGACCAACGTCCACGGTGACGTGGCCCTGGAGCTGCCTCTGGACGGAGTCCCTCGCACACACTGATCGCGCGGACCACCGTGCGACATCGCACCAAATCGGCTGACCCGGCCCGTCCAGGCCGGGTCAGCCGCCTCGTTTACCATCCAAGGGTGGAGGACCACATGGAGGGAAGCGACCTTGAGCGCCGCTACGGGCAGCTTCTTGCGCAGTGGCTGGAGCGTGTCGAGTGCGAGCTGGGTCTCCAGGTCGCCGAAGGGCCGCCGGCCGACTGGATCCGGGACGTCTACCGCGACCACGGGGAGCTGCCTGCGGATCGGTTCGCGCAGATCGCTTTCGAGCGGAAGCTCCGTTTCGTCCTGGAGGCGTTCCCGGAGGTGGCCGCGGCCTCCGCGCGGGACACGGGCCTCCGCGTCGACATTCGGCCGGATGTGACTCATCCTTCGACCGACTTTCCCGCGGGGATCGTCATTGTGGCCGAGTTGGCGATCCAGTCGTTCGATCCCGCCGGGGTACGCGCGGAAGTGGCCGACGCCGTCCAGACGTACCTCGCCGACCGCTACGGACGGCTGTGGCCGCTCTGCCAGGAACACGACAGGGGCATGCACGCCGTCACGTACGAAAGCGAAGCGCTCTGGTGGTGCAGAGCGCAAGACCATCCGGGCGGCCGGGTCCCCCTCGGGTAGCCCTGGCACGCGAATCAGCGGCTTGGCTGCCCCAGCGGACACCAGCCTGCTCGGGCGCGACCCCGAGGGGAGCCAGGGCCTGAAACACCGTAGACCGCAGGTTCGTGGCCTCGGCGGCCTCGTGTTGGTGCCGCCCGATGTGGACAGCTCTTCCCCGTACGCGTCCGCGTCGTGCTGCTTGGTGCTCACGCTGTGCCTCCCTCGTCTTCCTGGGTGCGGTTGATGACGCCCATCACGCCCACCGCATCCCGACCTTGGATTGGACAGCTGCTCCACCCGCTCCGGCGTCAACGACGTCGACCGGCGGCGCTGGTTGTCGACCCACGTCCCGAGCTTCAGCGGTACGTCCCGCTGCGCCTGGCCGTCGCGGCCGAGGGTGAGGGTCTCGACGTGCTTGCGGGGCACCGTGAGGTGGCCCTCGCGGGCGAAGTACTGGGCTGTTCCGGCGGCTCGTGCGGGATTGCGAGAGCAGGCCGAAGTAGTGACCGGCGGAATTTGGTGTCGACCATCTTCCCTGCCAGGGCGATGGGCGGCCTCAGGGTGCGTGCGTTCAGCCTTTGCGCGGGGGGCTGAGGTTTGGTGGGTTTTGGTGCCCGAGGTCAGTGGGGGAGTGGTGGGATCAGGTTGGCTTCGTACGCGCAGATGGCGGCTTCCACTCGGTTGCGTACGCCCAGTTTCGCGAGGACCGCGCTGACGTGTGCCTTAACAGTCCCCTCGACCAAATGGAGCCGGCTTGCGGGTGCCCGTCCGGAGGGGAGGCCGACGGCAGTTACGGGGAAGGTTGAAATTCCAGCCGACTCGGACGGGCCCAGGATCTCGATCAGCAGCGACCCCGACCATCCCCAGAGGGCGCAGAGGTTCGCCCATGTGCCTGTCTCCTGTGGCCGTCGACGCCGATCGCTCCGAGGCTGGCGGCGGTGCCCTGCGCCCGCAGGGACATGTGTTTTGGGAGGATTCGAATGTCTGAGCGCAACACGGTCATGCGTAGTCTGCATGACATCGGCATGGCGGCTTGGTTCGGTGGCTCCCTGATGGGAGCGGTCGCGCTGAACAGGGCGGTGGGCAACGCCGTGAAGGAGCCAGTTCTCGTCTCACGGATCGTCAGTGCCGGCTGGGCCGCCTGGACTCCGGTGAACGCCGCTGCGATCGGCGCCCACCTGGTGGGCGGGGCGGGCCTTCTGGGCGCCGACAGCGCCCGGGTGGCCTACCAGAAGGGCGTCGGTGCCTCCACCATCGCCAAGACGGTCCTCACCGGAGCCGCGCTCGCCGCCACCGCCTACAGCCGCATGCTCGGCAAGAAGGTGGAACTTGCCTCCTCGCCGGACTCCGAGGACCAAGAGGTGGCAGCCGACAACCCCGTGGAACTGGACCAGGCGCAGCGCCACCTCGCGATGCTGCAATGGGCCGTACCGGCTCTGACGGCCGGAATCCTGGTCCTCAACGCCCTGCACGGAGAGCAGCAGCGCCCCGAGCAGCAGAGGGCGGGCATGCTGCGCCGGGCTGCTTCGCCCCTGGCCATGGCAGGCGGAACCGGTATGGCCGCCGTACGCCGTGCCTGCCAGCACGGTCCGACGACGGGCCGCTGCTGAACTCACCGGCCAGCTCCGGGGGTGTGCCGGGCCAGCGCTTCGCCCTACCCAGCACCCCAACTTCGCGGGTGACCGACAGCTGACTGCCACCCGCCAGCCGGTGGATGCCCGGTCGCCGTCCGAATCCGAATCCACATCCGACATCATTCATGCGAGGAGAGACGCCATGCCCCGAGCTGCCACGACCAAGGTGACGCAACCCGTCACGGACGACAGCATCAAGGTCCGCCAACTCAGCCACTACCAGTTCAGCTGGGTCGCCGGCGAGCCCGGTGCCCGAGGCACCCTCACTCTGCAACTTGTACTGGACGAAGGCGCCTGGGAAGAGGTGCTGACCGTCGACACTGACGACGCCGACGTCCTCCAGGACCTCCTGCGCAACACACCGACCGTGCACTACGACGTCGGCCGCCGCACCCTGATGTTCGGCGTCACCGCCGTCGGCAGCTGAACGAGCAACGCCACCTCGGTGCCGGCAGGCGCGGCCCCGCCGAGAGCATGATCCGGCGATCTGCGACGGGGGCGAACTGCGGGTGGATCAAGCAGTCCCGCCCCCGCAGCCAACACCCGGCCTCGCTAGACGCCGGACAGCCATCTGGCACCGAAATCCGAGAGGTCGCGTGCGCACTGCGCCCGCTCCTCGAGCAGTCGGCGAAAGCCCGTCAGCGCGTACCGCTCGCCGGTGGCCGAGCCGCGCCCGCGGATGCCGGCGACGTCGGCCATGAGCTGATGGGGCTGGGGCTGCCAGCCGACGACCAGGACGCGCAAGCCCAGGCTCTCCACCCGCCGGTGCAGGGCCAGGAGGTGGAGCAGACCGTCGGCGTCCATGGACATCGCGCCGTGCAGATCGACCATGAGGTCCCGCTCGCCGGCGGTGACATCGTCCAGCACCCGTTGGAGCGCCGCTCCCTCTGCCGGTACGGGGCGGAGTGGACCGCGACCAAGCTCCGCTGGGCGCACAGCGCCAAGCGGACGGCGGCTTCTTTGGTGAGTATCAGGGCTTGACGACGGCGGCCCACCCGAGGGTGCAGACGAGGGCGGGGGCGGTGCAGGACGTCTCGTAGATGTCGCCCGAAGTGGTCAGGACCTTTACGTAGACGCGGTCGCCCGCGAGTTTGACGGCGACGCTGCAGGTGTTGCGCGGGTATCCAGGGGTGATAGGACGGGTCAGATCGCGCCAGGTGATCGTGCCGGTCAATGAGGGGCGGTAGCCGACGAAGGTCCTACCGCGGGTGAGTGCCGCGCTGTATTCGCTGCCGGGCGCGAGCCCGGCCACGACCGCGATGTCGATGCAGGGTCCGGCGGGGCCCGCAGGGCCGCGGACTCCCTGGGGGCCTCTCGGGCCCGGGTCCCACGCTGCTCCGCGCACTTCAAAGCCCGGGCCTCGTCGCAGTTCGTGCTTACGACGGCATCCGTGGTCGGCGCGGCGACAGCCGGCGCCGCGATCGATGCCAGCGTGAGTGCCAGGGGGACGGCGGCGACACCCCTTCGTCGCACCGCCTTGAGTACTACGTTCACTTACCGCTCCTCGGTCGTCGTACGGAACGAAAGGAGCATCGCCGCCCGTGGGTTCCGTGGACGCGTGACGGGCTGACAGTCAGCGGGTCGTGTGAACCACAGCGTCTGAACAGCCCCGCCCCACTGGCGTGCCTACGGACACTGTGCAGTGCACTACTCACGAACGACTGACAAGCAGCTGGCAACCGAGGTCCTTCCCGTGCCGTTTGACCCCCGGCTCGAGCGGGCCGAACCTCGCACCCCCGCCCGCCGAGCGGTGTGGGCCATCACGGTCCAACGGGGCGGGCTTGTTCGGCTGGCAGGGGGTAGGGCAAGGTAAAAAACCAAGCATGGTCCGGGGCACCGGTAGGAGGAAGCGGAATGGAACGGCAGCAGGTGGCGGTGCGGCCGGACGTGGACGGTGTCCGGGTGATCGAGTGCGCGGGAGAGTTCGACCAAGACACCCTGCACCC
This sequence comes from Streptomyces sp. NPDC006544, assembly GCF_040611715.1. Lineage (NCBI taxonomy): Bacteria > Bacillati > Actinomycetota > Actinomycetes > Kitasatosporales > Streptomycetaceae > Streptomyces > Streptomyces sp. NPDC006544. Next base: position 4,492 of record NZ_JBEXOV010000060.1, read on the forward strand.
CCTCAAGACCGCCGCCATCGAGGCTGCCGCAGACACGCATGTTCGCCGGATCGTCCTGGACGTCAGCGGGGTCGCCTTCGCGGACTCCTCCATGCTCAACCTGATGCTCCTGCTTCTGCGCTCCGGGCGCCTCGTACTAGCCGGCCCGGTGCCTGCACAACTGGACCGGCTGATGGAGATCACGCAGTCGCGCTCGCTGTTCACGACCGCCGACGGGGTCGAGGCGGCCCGCGCCCTGTAACCAACCGGGCGATGGCCCTATGGCCTCTGTACGACCACCGTGCCCGTCCTCCAGACGCTCCGCTGGGAAGAGATCGGCGACCAGGACCTGGACGACGCCGGGGAGGATCAAAGCGGACGACTGCCTGCGGGACTGGGACGGGCACACCGTCACCCCGGCCAACCAGCCCGCCCAGTGAGCCGCCCGCGCTGCCTGATCTGCACCAGCATGCGGCGCTCACTCTGGTACGCCGCGGGTTCGCCTTGTCCCGCGCCTGCGTGAACAGCGGAGCGGTCAGGTCCTCACAACGGACCTGGCGCTGGTTCATGGGGCTACAGGCTGGGCTGGTACCCAGTGCGGTGCAGGAACTGCCGGGCACCGCGCAGTGTGGTGTGCAGAGTCCGCTGGGTTGCCCGGCTGTCGAGGCGCACGTCGAGTGCGCCGGGAAGGGTGCTGTCGGCCCGCAGGCCCGTGGGCAGTCGGGAGGCATCAACACCGTCCCGCTCGGCGATGAGCACGCCAAGCTCGTGACGGCTCACAGCGTCGGGGTCTGCGAGGTGGTGGACGCCGGCTGTGTCGGTGGCCGCCAGCTCCAGGAGGGCGGCGGCCAGGTCGGTGACGTGAACGGGGCAACGGATGTCGTCGGTGAACAGGACGCCGTCGCGCGTGCCATCGGCGAGTTCGTGCCCCACCTTCTCGTGTACAGACCGCCCGTAACCGATGACCAGAGGTGCCCCTCTTGGCCGTGCGCGTTTACAGGCCCCTACGCAACCCGCCTGCGGCTTCGCGTACGCCTTCGGAGCGGGGATTCTGCGGAGGGCGCCGAGCACCATCATGACCGCTCTGGCTTTCGTCGCCGGTGAGGAGTTCCAAGCGGGACTCGGAGACGCCACCGCCCGGCCGCCAGAGCCTGGACCAAGATCCGCCGCCGGGACACCAGCCAGTCGGCCCATCCGTAGCGCGATGTGAGCACCTGGGCTACGTCGCGTACGGGCGAACGGGGAGCGGCATCGGGCTCTACACGGGGTGGCAGGTTCCGCCGCGGACCATGTCGAGGTGCATGGCTACCACGGGGCGGGCCTTCTCGGCGGACTGGGTGACGGCGGGGTCGGTGCCGGCGCGGATCTGCGTGTCGATCAATGCGAGGGTCTTGGTGTGGGCGGCTTCCTGATCGGCGAGCCAAGCCTGGTCATAGCCGGCCGACCCGGCCTTGTCCTGGACCGCCTTCAGCTTTTGCTGCTGCTCTGCCGTAGGCGTCGTCGGAAGCGTCATCTCGCTCTGCGCGGCGAGTGCCTTCAGATCGGTGTCGAGCTTCTGGTGATCGGTGACCAGCTTGGCACCGACGTCCTTGACGCACGAGGTCGTGGCGTTCGTCCTGGCATCGCTGCCGGCAGCGATTTCCGCCAGATTGCCCTGGTGGGCGGACCGGACGTATGTGCTGTCCTGGTAGCCAGAGGGGCCGGCGGCCATCGCTGCCGGCCCGCAGACCCCGCTCGCCGCAGCTACCAAAGCCGCAATGATCAGCAGACGACTGGGCATGGTGCTCATCTCCATCCACGCGGTCTGGGCTCGAAAGGAGCCACTCGTGTCACCGCGTTCTGCACGGCGCCTACCCGATCCGCGCCCGCCAAACGAGGGTGCCTCGCCGCAGCCAGGGAGACATAGCGAGGACCGCCGTGGCGGCCCGGAGATTCTCGCCCGAGCGCAGAGGCGAGCTCGGCGGTGACGGTGACCGCGAGACTGGCAGCGTGGTCGCCGCCGGTCACGCGCGGTGAGTCCTTCGCGACCGAGATGGACTCGGCCGCCTGGTTGGGCCGGGCCGCTGCTCGAGGTGGTATCCCGGGTCACCCTCTCGTGCGACCCGGCTCCGATTCGGTTCGCCGGCGTCCGCGCCGCCTTGTCCGAGATCGCCTCGACCACCAGGCCGCCCCAGTGCAGAGCGGCGGCTGCGTCCGTTCCCGGCCCCGCTGCACCCAGGCTTGGTGAGGGTGGCTTTGTCACCGAGCCAGCAACGAGTGTCTTCTCGACGATGTCGGCACGCTTTCAGCCCACCGGGCCGCCGGAGCCCCGGCCTGACAGACAGGACGCTCCATGCTGGGCTGCGGGCCCACCGCTGTCGCGTCAGGCGTGGGGCAGCCAGCCGTCGGTGAAGTCTGCACTGTCCCGTGCGCGTTGGGCGCGGGTTTGGAGGAGTCGGCGGAAGCTGGCCAGTGCGTAGCGTTCCCCGGTGGCCGAGCGGGGCCCGGGGATGCCGGCCACTGTGGCCATGAGCTGTTGGGGCTGAGGCTGCCAGCCGATGACCAGGACCCTCAGGCGCATGTGTTCTGCGCGCCGGTGCAGGTTCAGGAGGTGGAGCAGCCCGTCGGCGTCCATGACGGCGACGCCGTGCAGGTCCACCAGGAAGTCCCTCTCGTCCATGGTCACGTGCTCCAGCGCGCGCTGGAGTACCTCGCCGGCATCCTCATCGAGGTCCCCGGCGGCGCTGACCAGGACCTGGCTGCCACAGTGCTGAACGTTCACGTTGATCAATTGCTTTGCTCCCGTCACCCGAAGGCTCCCAGCCCACGGTCCTCTCATCCTGGCGCGGCACGTCTTGGGCCGGGTGCGAGGCGCGCTGAAACGCTGGCGGCCGCGGGCCGGATCGGGTTGCACGAGAGGACGGGCAGGAGTGCCACCGGGAACCCTGGGGCGGCTCGGACGCCACCGCCCACCACGTCCCCGCGAGGAAGCCCAGACGGCCGCGTGCCGCGTAGCACCCGAGACGGAGTGCAGGCGTGGGCTGGGCCGGGCTGGACGGCTGTGGTGTGCGATCGGCGTGCGTTTGGCGACGAGCGGGCTCGCCCAGCGGGGAGCACGTCCCGCCCGAGTACGCGGGCCGGCTGTTCGCCGCAGGAAGCCGCAGCGCCCGAAACCGAGCTCCAGCGGGTCGCTGCCGAAGACCTTCAAGATGCCTATCTCAAGGACAGCGGCCACCCCGCCGACGAGCTTCTCGTCGAGTTCACCGACATCGACTACCTCGACCTCGGCTACTGATCGACAGCGATCCCGGCCACAGTAAATCCGGCTGTTGAGCGGAGGCACGAGTAGGCACGAGTAGGCACGAGTACGCCGTGAGCAGCGGCGCGGGCACGGCTTCCACGGCCACGGCGAGCGCGTCCGCGTCCCTCACGTCGACCGTCCAGGAGGCGGCCGGGCCGGGCAGCTCCGCCGCCAGCCGGCCGAGCCGCTCTCCCTCCAGCCCCAGGAGAGCAACCCGGGAACCTCGCTCCGTCAAGGCGTATGCCACGCCTTCGCCCAGCCCGCGGGCGGCGGCGGTGACCACCGCGACGCGGCCTTCCAAGACGCGTGCCTCGCTCCGGTACCGCCGGGAGTGGATTGCCAGACGCCTGCCTTTCTCTACACGCCGAGGCATCTGAGGACGCGTTGTCCTGGTTCGGACCGGGTATGCGCCCCAGCATCCGAAGGGTTCGCTTGCACAGCCCTTACATCGTGCGGGCGGAGGGAGACGGTTCGATGGGCGCACTGCGAGGTCTGCGGTCCCACAGCGGGCACTTGTGCACGATGGCCGTGTTCGCCGGCTACACGGCCGGCTGGGCCCTGCTGCGCCGGCGGACGGGACGTCCTTGGCCCGCCCCCTCAGATCCCTGGGAGCTTGTGCTCACCGCAACTGCGGCCTTCCGCCTCAGCCGCCTCATCGGCAAGGCCACCGTGACGCGCCCCTTGCGTGCCCCGTTCACTCGGGTGGACCGCGTCGGCGCACCGGCAGAATTCAACGAGACCCCGCGCGAAGAACCGGGCCGCAAAACGATGGGCGAGTTGATCAGTTGTCCGTTCTGCCTCAGCGTGTGGGCCGTGGCCACCTTCGCCGGCTCCCGAGCCGTCTGGCCAAGGGCCACGCGCACGGCAGCCGAAGCCCTGACCGCTCTGACCATTTCCGATGCCCTGCAGTTCGGGTATTCCGAACTGTCACAACGCGCAGAGCGTTGATGTGACCGGGGCGGCGCCGAGCGCGCCCCTCGCCGCCCTCCACTTCCGGTCGCGGTCCTCCTGCTGACGTGGCACCGGCACTACCGCCGTGGGCCGCCCGGTCATGTGCGTGCCAGCGGGCCGAGGAATTCCGCCAGGGGCGGCATTTCGTGCCCATGCCATTCGCAGAACAGGACGGTGGCATCGTCGCCGAGCTGTCCGTCGTGATGGTCCATCACTGCGCGGACCAGTCGGCGCAAGGTCTCGGGGACGGGGAAACCGTCGGCCTGGTGGCGGATGACGAACTGCAGGAAGCTGTCGAGGCCGAACTCGCGCCCTGAGCTGTCACGGGCTTCGATGATTCCGTCGGTGTAGAAGACGATCCGATCGCCGGGTTCGAGCTGCTCACGGTGGATCTCTGCGGGCAGGCCGAGATCCGTTCCCAGGGGATGGGTCGGCCGGCGTTCCAGAGCGGTGATCCAGCGTCCCGCCCTGATCAGGATGGGCGGGGGGTGACCACAGTTGATCCAGGACAGAAGGCCGCTTCGAAGGTCGAGGTCGGCCAGGACCGCCGTCGCGTAGCGGGGCCTTGACCCCGGATCCTGAACACACGAGACACTGGATCCTGAGGATCTGAGAACGGACATCTCGTGGTCATGAAGAACTACCCGCCAGAGTTCAAGGCGGACGCGGTCGCGCTGTATGAGTCGCGGCCGGGAGCGACGATCAGGTCGGTCGCCGCCGATCTGGGGGTCAATCCGGAGACTCTGCGGAACTGGGTACGGGCGGCCGGGGCGAGTCGGCCGCGGGGACGCCGTGCCGAGGGGCCGGCCGAGGCGGCCGCGCCGCTGGAGGTGGAGAACGCCGCACTGCGGAAGAAGATCCGGGAGCTGGAGGAAGAACGCGAGATCCTTCGGAAAGCGGCGAAGTATTTCGCCGGGGAGACGCGCTGGTGCGGAGCCGTAAGGGAACTATTGCTTGATCTGGGCAAGTTGCCTGGATTCTTGTGGTAGTTGCGTTGTATGGCGATTCCGGATGAAGTCCTGCTGATGTTGGATGTGAAGTTCGCGGCGGTGTTACCGCATCTGGACGAGCGGCAGCGCCGTTTGTATCTGGCGTCCGAGGCCGAGGCGCTGGGCCATGGAGGGACCGGGGCCGTGGCCAGGCTGGCGGAGGTCTCGGAGTCGACCATCGCGCGAGGGCGTGAGGAACTGGCGGGTGGAGCGAAGTCGCTGGGGCGGGTGCGCCGACCCGGCGGCGGACGGAAGTCTGCGGCGGAGCGTGATCCTGGGCTGGTGGCGGCTCTCGAGTTGCTGATCGAGCCTCGGGTGGTGGGTGATCCGGTATCGCCGTTGCGCTGGACCACTGCCTCGCTTCGGGATCTGTCACGGGAGCTCGGTGATGCGGGACATCCGGTCAGCGCCCCGGTGGTCGGCGGGCTGCTGCGGGCGATGGGCTTCAGTCTGCAGGGCATGGCCAAGACCCGGGCCGGCAGCCAGGTGCCCGACCGGGACGCCCAGTTCCGTCACATCAACACCGCCGCCGAACGCTTCCTGGGGAAGGGCTGCCGGTGGTCAGCGTGGACGCGAAGCAGAAGGAGCCGATCGGTGACTTCGCCAGACCCGGCCGCACCTACCGCCCCAAAGGCGAGCCGATCAGCGCCCCTGACCACGATTTCATCCGCCCCGATACCCCGCTCGCCATCCCATACGGCATTTACGATCTGGGGCGCGACAGCGGCTGGGTGAACGTGGGAACCGACCGGAACACTGCTGCCTTCGCGGTGGAATCCCTGCGCCGCTGGTGGAAGGCCCAGGGGCGCCTCGACTATCCCGGAGCGGACCGTCTGCTGGTGACCGCCGACTCCGGCGGGGCCAACTCAGCCGACTCCCGCCTGTTCAAGATGGGCCTGGCCCGCCTCGCTGACGAGTACGGTCTGGCCATCACCGTCATGCATTTTCCACCGGGTACTCAATGCCGTTGCTTAACTCAGTGAACTATCGCGGGGTGCAGTGTGATGACCTTGGGTGTGGCCCGCCGTGTTGGTTGCCGGTCCCGGGTGTTGATCCGGTAGGAGAGCTTGGAGGAGTACTTCGAGTCCGGTCGTTTGAGGTGCCGGTCCGCCTCGCGCAGGCGCCTGGCGCCGTTGTCGAGCTTCCGGTGCACCTTCGCGGCCAGGACCGCCAGGAACTTCTTGATCTTCTTGGGCGTATCCGCGCACTGGCGGACCACGCTGCGGCGTGTGTGCTTGAGGACCTTAACGAACGAGACCCGGTCCGGATCGATGCCGTTGTCGTCGGCCAGACACATGATGACCCGCGTGAGGCAGTGGTGCACGGCCAGGTGCGCCCAGACCTCCTGCCGCACCAGATCCGGATCCCCCGAACGCAGGACCTCAGCAGGCCCGCGCTGGAAGGTCTTGATCTGCCGGAACGCCGACTCCGCCTCCCAGCGCTCGTGGTAAAGGGCCGCCAGTTCCGCGGCGGGGTAGGCCTCGACATCCGTCAGGTCGGTCAGCAGCCTGATCACCTCGCCGCCGTCGACCTGGTACTCAATCACCCGCACGGTCACTCCGCCCGGATGCGATGCTCGTTGGCCGGCCAGGCTCATCCGACCCAGGTAGGTCCCGTCGGGCAGATGCTCGATCGGCCGGTGCGCCACCGGCGAGCGAGCCCGGATCAGCAGATGGGCCCCGGCTCCAAGATAGGCCTTCCATAACTCGGCCCCGGGGAAGCCCCGGTCCATGATGACGAGCATCTTGCTCGCCGAGGCCGATAGAGTGATCGCCAACTCCCTCTCACCACCGTTGAATCCGCCCACCGCTGCGTCGATCTGGGCATGCGTGCCGCACTCGGTCAACGTCACCACCCGCACCTGTGGAAACCCCGCCGCCTGGCCGTTCTTGACCGGCCCACCGAACGCGGGCCGGTTGGCCGGTGTGTCCGGTGCGTCCAGCACGAACCCGTCCACCGCGGCCAGCCGCATCCCGCGGTAAAAGGCGTCCTCCAGGCCGACAGGGGCCAACGGGCCCGCCAGCTCGCGGAACACGGTCTCCAGGACCAGCGGTCCCAGGCGCCTGCGCGCTCGCGTGAACGAGGACTTGTTCGGGATGCTCCCACTCAACTCCGGAATGCTGCCTACCAGTTGCTCCGCCACATCGTCATAGGAGTCCTGCTGGAACAGCGCCAGAGCCAGGGTGAAATAGACCATGAACCCGGCTGGCAGCGCGCCGGGCTTCTTGTCCCGGATCCCGCACTTCTCCAGCACTTCGGCGACCAGTTCCGGAGTTACCCACTGGGTCACCACACCCAGTCGCACATGATCAGAAAACCCCACCCACGGATGCATGCCAGGCCCAACGACCGCGCTCCTCCAGTGTCACTGCGAACTGCTTGACGAGTTCAAGCAACGGCATTGACCGGGTACTTCAAAATGGAACAAAGTGGAACACCGGTTGTTCTCCCGGATCACCCACAGCCTGCGCGGGCAGCCTCTGACCAGCTACAACGTACTGCTGGAGACCATCTCGGCCACCCGCACCAGCACCGGTCTGACCGTCACGGCCGCACTGGACGAGAACGCTTACCCCACCGGCCGTGTCCTCTCCCGGGCCGAACGCAAGAGCGCCGACCGGCGGGTCGGACGCGATGACTTCCACGGCGAATGGAACTACACCATCGCCCCACAGACCCCTGACCAGATTCTTTCGGAAGGCCCCTACGACGAGTCGGGACCGCCGATCCCGGCCGAGGCCACCTTTCTCCTCGCCCACCCTGTTCTGACTGGCCTGACGCGCGAGAAATTCGACGAGCTCGTCCTCCGGCTCGAACCGTGACGCCAAGTCCTTGCAGAAGCACAACGCCAAAGGGAGGGGCGAGATCGGCGAGGCCGTAATCCCGGCTTCGGCATCCTCGACCACCGACACCGCATCCTGGTCGCCCTGCTCAGAAGCCGCAACACCGTCACCCTGACCCTGATGGGCAAGATCCTCGGCTACGACCGCAACACCCTGAGCTACCACGCCAAGACGAGCAGGCCACTGCTGGCCTTCGCCGGAAACGATCTCACTCCCACCCTCACCTCACGAACGCACCCGCCCCGCACGCTTGAAGCCCTGAAGCACGTGATCGAACACCACGACAACAACATCAACTCAGGCAGTAGTTGAATTACGGCTCCTGAACCGCTTCCAGTTCGTCGCCGACCACCAGCGCCGTCACGGCGTGAAGCGGCTTTGCGACATCCTGGGCATTGCCCGTTCCAGCTTCTACTACTGGCGCCGCACTGCTGCGGACCGGGCAGGCCGACAAGCGGCCGATGCCCGCCTCGCCGACCGGATACGGGCCGTGCACCGCGAATCGGACGGCACCTACGGAGCCCCGCGGATCACCGCCGAGCTCCGTGAGGACAGCGGTGAGGCGGTCAACCACAAGCGTGTCGCCAGGATCATGCGGGCGTCCGGAATCCAAGGGCTCCGCCTGCGCCGCCGGCACCGCACCACCGTCCCCGACCCGGCGGCGGCCAAGGCACCGGACCTGATCGGCCGCGACTTCACCGCCGAACGCCCGAACACGAAGTACGTCGGCGACATCACCTACCTGCCCATCGAGGGCGGGAAGTTCTGCTACCTCGCGACCGTGATCGACCTTGCCTCACGTCGTCTGGCCGGGTGGGCGATTGCCGACCACATGCGCGCGGACCTCGTCACCGACGCCCTGGCGGCAGCGGTCCGAATCCGCGGCAGCCTTGCCGGATCCATCATGCACACCGACCACGGAGCCCAGTACACGAGCAGGGTGTTCGCCGAAGCTTGCAGGTCAGCAGGGGTGAGACGGAGCATGAGCGCGGTCGGGTCCAGTGCGGACAACGCCCTCGCGGAGTCCTTCAACGCGACCTTCAAACGCGAAACGCTCCAGGGCCGAAAGAGCTGGCCCAACGAGCGCCAGGCCCGACTCGACGCCTTCCGATGGCTCAATCGCTACAACACCCGACGCCGGCACTCCCACCTCGGACACCGCAGCCCCATCACCTACGAAGCCGCACTCGAAGCACCACCAACTACGCTGGCATCAGCCGCATAACCCGTGTTCAGGATTCGGGGTCAAGGCCCGAGGTGGGTGACGGGTCACATGGGCATGCCAACACCAGCAGGTCGAACGGCATGAATGAGCGCCCAAACCGTTGCACAGTCGTGCCGGCACCAGTGTGCAGGGACCCGATTTCACACCGGCGGTTGACAGCGGATGTCGCTGCCTTTCATTCAATTGGCCCACGGGCCTGCATTCGGGTTGCTCGTCCGTTCCTTCTGGGCGTCCGAGGCTGAACGACAGGATCAGCTGCTCTCCGCCGGGCATGCGTCGTATGACGGCAGAGTCCCCCTCGCCACCACCTCCCCCCACGACGGCGCGGCCGCGTCCCTGGCGGAGAGCAGCGGTGCGTCGGCCGGCCATTCGATGCCCAAGTCCGGATCGAGCGGATGGACCGCGTGCTCGCCGGCCGGCCGGTACGTCGTCGAGCACAGGTACGTCAGGATCGCGTCGTCGGTGAGCGCGCAGAAGCCATGACCCAGCCCCTCCGAGAGATAGACCGCCCGACGCTCGACGTCGTCCAGAGGGATGCCCGCCCAACGGCCGAAGGTGGGCGAGCCGACCCGCAGGTCTACCACCGCGTCCAACACCGCACCGCGCACGCAGGTGATGTACTTCGCGGCCGCGGAGCGCACGGCGTGCGACGACCGCCACCCCGTCCCAGAGACCCCGGACCCGGACGGCCCGGCCATCGGTCCCGTGCTCCTGGACCGCCCGCCCGTCCAGGTGCCGGCCATCTGTGCCCACCCGGCCGGATGGGGCGTGATCGTCTCCCACACCGTCACCTGGCCCGGCAAGCCGCCCCGTACGTCCTTCACCGCGCTGCGTATGACCGGCGACGCCGGGGCCTGGTGGGTCGAGCAGCTGACGTTGCCGACACCGACCTGACGCAGGCCGCCGACCCCTCCCTGACAGCTCTGTCCCGGGAGACCAGGTGACCCGCGGCCTCCCCCGATGCAGGACCCTGGCCATCCCGCTCGCGGCGGTGGTCACCACCCTGGCCGCCACGTCCGGCGCGGCGTACGCCGATGCCGGCCGTCCGTGTGCGAGACGGCCGGGCGGTGGCGCGGTGCGGGGGAGCGGCCGGGCCGCAGGGGCTAGCCTCGGCGGCCGGACGACCAGGACAGGTAGGTGCGCCGTGCCCAGTTCCGCAGTTCCCGAACCCCCGCGTACGAACCGTACGGGCCGTACCCGCCGCAGGGCCGGCTCCGTCCTGGTGCTGTTGGCGCTGTGTGCGATCGGGCTGGCCCCGGCCGGTACGGCAGCCGCCTCCGACCCGGGGTCCGGGGGCGCGGGCGGCCCGCTGTACGTCTCCGACTACGGCAACGACCGGGTGCTGCGGGTGGCGCGGCGCGGCGGGCAGGACGTGGTCCCCGCCGTGGGGCTGGTCCGGCCCACGGGCATGGTGGTCGACGCCGCGGGCGATCTCTACGTGGCGGACACCGGGAACAACCGGGTCGTACGGATCCCGGCGGACGGCGGCCCCCAGGTCACCGTCGCGACGGAGGGGCTCTCCCGCCCCCTCGGGCTGGCACTGGACGCCGAGGGCGATCTGTACATCGCCGACAGCTTCAACGACCGGGTCGTCGAGGTACCCGCGGACGGCAGTGGGCAGCGCACCGTACCCACCGTGGGACTCCTCCACCCCTGGGGCCTCGCGTTCGACTCCGCGGGTTCCCTCTACGTCACCGACTTCGTGAACGACCGCGTCGTCACCCTCCCCGCCGGAGGCGGCGCGCAGCGCACCCTTCCCTTCACGGGTCTCTCCCAGCCGGCCGGCATCGTCCTCGACCCGGCGGGCAACCTCTACGTCTCCGACACCGGCAACAACCGTGTGGTGAGGCTGGCGGCCAACGGCTCCGGCCAGAGCACGGTCCCGGCGGCCGGGCTCAACGACCCGCTGGGCCTGGCCCTCGACGGGAGGGGCCGCCTCTACGTCGCGGACGCCTTCAACAACCGGGTGGTCCGCCTCTCCCCCGACGGCAGCGGCCAGACGACCCTCCCCGTCACGGGCCTGAACACCCCCACGGGCCTGGCGATCCCGCCCACCCGCACCCTCCCGGCGGGCACCCATCGCGAGGGACGGTCTTAGGAACCCTGCGCCTCCGCGCCGGCCGCCGGGTGGACCAGTGCCGCACGCAGCTCGCGGGTCAGGGAGTCGGCCCGGGCGGCCAGGTCCGGGTCGACGATCGTCACCCTGCCGAAACTGCCCTTGTCGCCCCACAGACACGTGGTGTTGCGGTAGCCGTCAGCGGCGGTGACCTCCACGCACTCCAGCCAGCCTCCGGCCGGCCCCGCCTCCGGCTTCCAGGTCCTGACCGTCGCACCGACGCTCTCGGCGCCGGCTCGCGCGGCATCCGCGAACGAGGTCGGCATGCGCGGGGACATCTCGTGCCAGTCACCCGTTATTCCGTAGATGCCGATGCGCCCCTCATTGGCCGTCGGGCGCCGTACACCTCGGTGAAGGCCTTGAAGTCCCCCGGGACCGCGACGGCGGCCTCCGCCAACATCTGGTTGAGCGGCGAGTTCCACACGCGCTTCATGCCCTGGAACGAGTCAGGGCTGACGACCTCATACCGCGGATACGCGGTGTGCTTCGCCTACGACCACACCCCGGGCCCCACCAGGCTGCTCAGCACCACCGCCGCCCCGGCCAGGCCGAATGCCAACTCGCGGGACGAATACGGCGGTACGGGCGCCAGCTCGGGCAGCGGCGCTTCCTGCGGCACCGGATGTGCGGCAGCGGCCGGCTCGCCCCGGCGCCGGGCGCCGCGCAGCACCCTGCCGAGCCAGAAGGGCAGCGCTCCGTAGGCAGCGATCCCGGCCCACCACACCCATTGCGGGAGCCCCAGGCCGACCACGGCGACGAGCACCGCGCCGAGCAGGACGCCGCGCACGAGGCCCGACATGAGCGGCTGGCGGACGAGCGGCAGCAGGAGCACCCGACCGGGCCGGTCCAGCACTTCGAGGGCCTCGGCGAGCATGGCGCGGCGCGCGTCGTCCGGCCGCTGCGCGGCATCCACCCGCGCCTGGTCGGCGGCGGGGCGCACACCGCGGCCGGCCGCCAGTGCCTGGCGCAGGTCGTACAGCTGCGTCCGGGCGATGCGCGGCGGCCTCGCGGCCTTGTCGCGGGCCGCCGTCAGCCATGGCGCACCCTGCACCTGGGCCACGCGCAGGGCCTCGGGCGAGTCGGGAGCCAGTTCGGCCACCCGCGCAGCGAGGGCGGGGCCCCGGTTCTTGCGTGCCGGGCGGTCCTGGAAGTCGCTGCGCAGGCAGAGTTCCGCGTACCCGGCGAGCAGCCCCAGGTGGTCGGGGAACACCTCGAGAGCGTCCCGGTAGACCTCTTCGGCGCGGTCGTCCTCGTCGTCGTCGTCCTCGGCCGCGTGCGCGAGCGCGAGGAGCAGTGACAGCTCGGCGTCGGGCCCGTACGCCTTCAGTCCCGTTCGGGCCGCCTGCCGGGCCCGCCCCACCGCCGCGCGGTGAGCAGCTCCCGGCCCTCGGCGCGGGCACCTTCGGCACCTCCGCCCGCCGCGTCGTTCGCGTCCGCGACTTCCTGCCCGGTGCCTTCGGCTGTCTCAGTGGCGTGCGATGTCTGGTCACCGGCCGGGTGTGCGCCGTCAATGTCCTCATTGACCTGGTTGTTTTCATTCGTGCCGTGCATCGCTACTGCGTCCCGCCCCTTGGTTGTGCGACCGGGCCCCTTCCCGGCCGCGCAACTATCGCGTGCAAATTGGAGTCCGTCAATCCATCGGGCGGGCCCGGGGAGAGGCGCCGTGGCCCGCTGAACGTATTCGCGATCGGTGACGGAGGAGTGGAAGAACGAGCGGGCCATGCCCGCGATTCTCTTCCTTCCGGCCTCGCTCCGGCACCTCCTTACCCAGCCGGGGATGACGCAGCACGCCGACCAACGCATCCGGCCAAACAAAGACCGGCATACCCCTCCGAAACCATGGAAAGAGTCTGCCCATGCCCATCGGTCCTGGCTACGACGACTCCGAGTACGACGACTACGACCCCGCCTGGAGTGAGCAGAGCACCTCATTCCGGCGATGGCTGATCGACAAGCTCACCAACGCCGGCAGCAGCTGCGCCCTCGACATCGCCTCCAGCTTCGCTCCCGCCAACCGCTACAACGGCCTGAGCGCCGTCGACATGGACAACCTCGCGCTGCTCACCGGTACCTCTTACCACGACGTCCGGGCCGCGCACAGGGACGACCTCGCCGAATGGGCGGGTGAGCAACAGCTCATGGACCACCCGGACCTGGCGGTCCTCGACGCCGACCGCATCCGGCACCGCTCCTGACCGGAATCCTTCGGCACTGCGGGGCCCGCGCCCTACGCTGTGCGAACCGATCAAGGGGGGAATCCTGATGGGAAAGCCGCTCTCCTCGCCGGAGCCTGCCCGCTTCGTCGCCCATGACGAGATGTGGGACTTTGCCCAGTTCGACGCCCTCCAGGACGACGAAGCGGGCACCGGCCGAGGCGGTGATGGACGAACTCGTCCGCCGAGGCCGGCGGCACGTCGTACCCGTTCCGGTCCGTATCCACTTCACGCCGCATTCGCCCAACGACCTGGCCTAGCCCGTTGGCAGCAGCCGTTCCGGCCGCCCGCTTTCTCGACAGCCCGTCTTCCCTTTCGGTAGGCGGGCCGCCGTCATCCGGCGGCAGCGTGGTGCTGGGACGCCGGATCCTGCCTCCTTGGAACAAGGAGTTCTACAGGGCGGTCTCGTAGGCGACGGTCGTGGTGGGGCAGTCCTCGGCGAGCCCGAGCAGGGCCTGTACCTCGGCGTCGTCGGCAGCCAGGACCCATCGGAGCTTCGTCCCCACCCATGTCGCGGCGTAGGTGCAGTGGTAAGAGCCGTCGGAGGGCAGCCATTCCGCCGGGTCCTTGTCGCTCTTGGACCTGTTGGAGGCCGCGGAGACCGCGATCAGGGTGTCCGGGCTGTTCTGGTCGTTCGCGTACGCCTCACGCCGAGCAGCGCTCCATGGCGTCTGTTCCGAGTCGAATACCTCCGCCAACGGGACGAAATGATCTACGTCGAGCCGACCGGCGTCGGTGACGATCAGGTTGGCGTAGGGGCTGCGCCAGGATCCGCCCGTCAGTTTGCAACCGGCCGCGACCTGCGGCGCCTCCACGGCCTCGGAGAGGATGACTTCCCGTCGGGTGTCGCATCCGTCGGAGGCGATCAGGCCCTTGTTCCAGTGCTTGTACAGGTCCCGCTTGTAGCCCTCGCGGTGCTCGGTCGCGATCGGGAGCTGGTCGATCGCCTCAAACAACGGCAGCGGCGCCCTGACCCCTGCAGCGGCCGGTGCCCCGGCGGCGCTCTGGACGGGAATGTACGCGGTGGGAGGTCTCCTTCGCGGGCAGCGTGTTGGCGGCGGCCGGGGAGTGGAGGCAAGGAAGGGAAGGGCGGCGAGGGCGAGCGCGGGCAGGCCGCGGCGCAGCAGATTGTTGATCATGCTCCGGGTTGTAGCTGGGCTACGGCCTGCTTGGAAGGGGGTGTCTGGGCAACTCACCCGGCCGGGTGGCCGGATTCACCGAAGAAACGAGCCTGCGGCGTCGAAGAAGACGGCGAGCCACGAACCGCGAAGCGTCTGACGGGTCAACGCCCCTCGCGGCAGCCGACGTCGGGGGTCCCCGGGGCACGGGCAGGGCTCTACGATGCGCGGGTGCCCTCGTACGCGAAAGACCCCCGCTGCATCGCCATGGCCAATGCCCTGGTGCCGTTGCTGAGCCGGTCGTGCCCGGATAATGCCGGCGGGTACGGCGGCTCGTACCAGGTCAACCTGGGCGATGAGGAACCCGTCGGGCTGGGCGGCGTGGAGCTGATCCGGGCGGCGATGCGCAAGGCGGCCCGCCAGCTGAAGTGGAAGGCCACCACCATCGGGATGATCGGCACCCCGCACGGGGCGATGGTCGTCGTCTCGGACACCCGCACCCGCGAGGTGCCCGAGGAGCATAGGGCTGCGGTCGAGAAGGCGATGAACGAGAAGATGCGGGCCGCGCTGCACAAGGTCTGGCGCGAGCCCGGCCCGGTGCCCGTACAGCATGGATCGGTCCCCCTGATGACGCAGGAGTTCCGCGCCGCCGTCGCCCAGGACGCCGGCTGAACCCCGGCGTGTTCGGCACGGACGGCGCCCGGAGCTCGCTGGACGCCCGTGGCCTTGAACGCCCCCACAGTGCACCGCGTGAGGGCGTCTCGCGTTGATCTGATCCACCCCCGGCAGGACCAGCTAACCCGATGGGAGCGCGTCCTGGTGACTGCGCGTGGCGTTCGATTGATCCTGCGTATTGGCGGGAATGCCGGGGCGGCGAAACGGTTCACTACAGTGCCGCCCGCCGAGAGGAACCAGCTGTGAGCACCCCCACCCCACGCCCCGGGGTCGCGACCTGGGCACCGTCCCAGGCCGG
The DNA here is from genome assembly GCF_040611715.1 of Streptomyces sp. NPDC006544. Classification (NCBI taxonomy): domain Bacteria; kingdom Bacillati; phylum Actinomycetota; class Actinomycetes; order Kitasatosporales; family Streptomycetaceae; genus Streptomyces; species Streptomyces sp. NPDC006544. The sequence continues at coordinate 20,179 of NZ_JBEXOV010000060.1, forward strand.
ACCCTGCACCCGCTGCCATCTTCTCTGCACCGACAGCGAGATCGAGGCCGTCATCGAAGCGCCGGCCGAAGGCCTCATCACGTTCCGACAAGTCCTCACCCAGGTGCTCGGCTACGGACGTGCGGACGCCGTAGCCACGCGTGTAGGCATCTGATCGGCCTCTCCTTGAGGCTCGGAAGCGCCCTGCCCAACGAGCCAGAGATGATGCAGTTGACACCCCAGCATCTCGCGGCTGGCCGGCCGCGCAGCCAGACACTTGACCTTCACCACCCGCCTGCGCTTTCTATTTGTATCGCCAGCCACACGAGCGGTGCCGCTGCCAGAACGATCAGCACCAGACAGCACGGTACCTGGGACGGCCCCTTGAGTGGCTCGGCTGCTACCCGCGGGGCCACTCGGCGCACGTCGTCGGCGTGATACCACATCTTGCCGGCATAGCCCGTAGTGGTCATCCAGCTCTCCGTACGGGTCCGCACCCCATGGGCCAGCGCATTCACATACACCGAGCCAGTACCGACGCCCGGCCACAAGGTGCTCACCTGGCGCTCCGTCAGCCAGCCGTCCCCCTCGTCCGCCATAATCCGCCCTTCCCCCAGCAGCCGGTGACACGACATCATGAACTGTCCCATAGCCAGGCGTAGTTCGCCCCCCCATCGTTCCCCGGGGTTCCGGCGCGGCGATATCCGCTTCCTGGGCCCCGATCGCCTGGCGCGAGCGGGTTGGCCCTCGTCATCGAGAACGGGCGGTCAAGGTCCGACCGCCGCCCTACCCCCGAATCGCGGCGCCGGGGTGTGAGCACCGTCAGTGCAGTCAACAAGCCACCGGGCACAGGGGCCGGTCTGGCTGGGTGCCCAGGTGACGAGCTGCGGCCTGCTGGTGGGGGCGGGGGAGGTCATGGCGCTGCTCCTCGGTGCGGGGATCCCGCTATTCCATCATGTGTTCGATTTTCTGAGCGCGGGGGCGCACCGCAGGTCAGCGGTAGGTCTGGTGACACAGTGAGGCGATGGCGGGGCTGGTGATGCCGTGGGCCGCGCGACACAGCTCCCTCATGTCCCCGCTTCCCGCTCCCGTTCCGGGCGCCGGTCGGGCCGGGCGGTGCGGCGTTTGGGCAGAGTGGTTCGGCCGCGCCTTCGCCTTGGCTTTGGGCTTGCCTGCGGGGCGCGGGGCCCGCTTCGGTGCGATGGCCCGGTTGGGCCGTACGGGTCCTGGTCCGGCCGTCCGGCGGGGCGTGGGCAGGGTGTGCCGGGCCTGGCCGGTGCTTGCGTGGTCCGCTGCGGTGGGGCCGGGTCCGTGGTCTTGCGCGGGGGCGGCACCGGCCGGGGCGGCGGGCGCAGGGGCGGGCAGGGGGGAGAGCGGCAGTGCCGTCCCGGTCACGGGCCGGGCGGGCAGGGGGCCTGCGGGGTGCTTGTGATCGGCCGCCGCTGGGGCGCGGGTGTCGGGATGAGGGAGCGGGGTGGGGTGGATGGTGACGCATCCGGGGGCCGTGAGGAGGGCGGCGAGGAGCAGGGGGAGGGTCCAGCGGCGCATGCCGCCACCGTGCCGCACGCAGGCGGCCCCGCTGGCCAGGCGGCCCCGCCCCCACCTCGGATGGATGACGCCCTGGACGCCTTCCGGACCGGCCGGTCCGGCCCGGCGGACCCTTGGAAGGGAGGACGACAAGGGAGGCTCCAGGATGACCTTGAGACCGCCGGTGGAGCCGATGTTGGCGCAGGCCGCCGAGGTGATGCCGCCCGTGCGTCCGCTCGCTTCGGGGGTGGCGTATGAGCAGAAGTTCGACGGGTACCGGGCGCTGGTGTTCACTGCGGCTGGGCCGGGTGGGCGGGTGCTGCTCCAGACCCGCCGCGGCGCTCTGGTCCAGGGCGCGTTCCCCGATCTCGTCGCGGCTGCCGAGGCGCAGCTCCCCGCCGGCCTGGTCCTCGATGGCGAACTGCTCGTGTGGGACAGCGAGGCTGGCGCCCTGTCGTTCGAGGGGTTGCAGCGTCGGGCCGCCGTCCGCGCCCGCAGCGCTCCCGCGCTGGCCGCGAAGCTGCCGGCGTTCTTCGTGGTGTTCGACGTTTTGCAGATCGACGGCCGCGAGCTGCTGCACCTGCCGTATGTGGAGCGCCGCGCCCGCTTGGAGGCCCTGTTCGCCGAACACGCCCTGACGGCCCCATGGACCCTGTGTCCCATGACCACGGACCCGGCCAAAGCCCGCGAATGGCTGGAGTCGTGGACCGGCGTGTCCGGCGTCGAAGGCATCGTGGTCAAGCCCCAGACCAGCCACTACATGCCGGGCCACAGAGGGTCGTGGACCAAGGTCAGACGACGGGATACCACCGAGGCGATCATCGGCGCCATCACCGGCACCCTCACCCGCCCGCAGCTCCTCGTCCTCGGCCGCCACGACCCAGACGGCCGGCTGCGCGCGGTCGGCCGCACCGTCCCGCTGCGCACGGAGGCGGCCCACCTGGTCGCCGAGCACCTGACGGCCGCTGACCCCGGACACCCCTGGGAAGGCGTCACGTTCGCCGCAACCTGGGGCTCCCGTGATGTCCTAGACGTGCGCCTGGTCCGCCCCGACCTGGTGGCCGAGATCAGCGCCGACCGCTCCATCGACCGAGGCGGCGTGTGGCGCCACCCGCTGCGCTTCAAGCGGCTGCGCCTGGACGTGGGGGTGGAGGATGTCCCGGTGTTCGGGCAGGGCCCGGACGCCGCAGCCGGCTGACCGAATTTGGGCGCGGTCGGCAGGGTTGCGGGGCTAGCTGAGCAGTCGTCCAGTTCCAGCAGGTCGGCGCGACGCATCTCGGCCAGCAGGGCGGCATGCAGCCGGGTGCTGACCCACCGCATGGACCAGATCCGCGACCAGGGCGGCACCGGTTCTCCTCGCCGCGCACCTGGCCCGCCTTCAGGCCGACGCCTCCTGGAAGGACGGCCCGTCCTTCACCACGGTCGGGCGGCTCGTGGACGCGACGCTGCACGCCCTGACGACATCGCCCTCGGCTTCGGCCGCGCCCGCGTCCCGGGTCCGGGTCTCCCCGGCGGCTGCCCGTTGCCGCTCCACCACGGCGCCCGCCGCCGCGGCCCTGGACAGCCGGCCCCGACGGAAGCCGGCCGTCCCCGCCCACCGGCAGCAGGCCGCACCGGCCAGGGGCGCGGGGCGTACGCGGCTCCCACACCCGGGCGCAGTGGGCGCGGTGCCCGCTTCCGGGTGTGGACGGATCGCGTACGGGCGCGGGCGGGCCGGTGGGTGCCCACCGGCCGGGACCGGATTGGAGTGGAGGGGATGCTGATTGCCGTCCCCATCCAGGTGCTGGGCTGGTGAAGTCGGCCTGGAGCAGCCGGCCTATGTCCTGACCGCCCTGAGTGGGTTCGTCGCCCTGGCCACCATCTACCGGACCCTGGTCTACCGGCGGCCGGACACCGGCCCTCTCCGGCGGGACCGCTGGTGCGGCCCTCGGAAGAAGTACCAGCGCCACGCGGCCCGCGAGGCGGGTACCAGGTGCGGGTCTGAGACGGCGGGCGGCGGCGCGTGGCGGGTCCGCGCGGCCGGGAGAACCTGCGGCCGAGTACTCACACCATCACGAACGGCCGAATCCTCACACCGGTCACGGCTGACCAGGACATCTCATCAAGATCCTGTTACGAGCTCTAAAGATGCTGTCGCAGCGCCAAAGCGATCATGGCCCACTGTGAGGCATTCTCCCGCGAGGAGCCACCGGTGTGGATATAGGTGCCGTCGTGCCCGATGAGCGACTTATGCAGTTCCTGCATTGCTGCCTTGTACATTTCTTCCCAAGTCACCATGTCGCCTCTCTACAGGTGTGCGTACGTGCATGACCCAGACCATGCGACCCGACATGGAGATCTTCCTTCTTCGCAGATCCCGATTGTGATCCATGAGATGGCAGCCCGCACGTTGGGGAGTGTGGGCATTCACGTTTTCCCCATCTCGGGTGGTTTAAGGTTGTCGCCCGTGTGGCCAGGCCTCGGCTCTGCCAGTCGTTGCGGACCACTTCGTGATCCCCGCGCGGTGTCGCCTGCTCCAGCCGCCCCGGCCGGTCGAGCACGGCTTTCGGCACGGGTCAGACGCCGTTGCCGGTCATGCCTCCCAGGTCGTCACTCCGATTGGTCTCGGAGTTCGGCCCACCTCTAGCACCAATACCAGTTGGGGTGGCCGCCTTGAGCATATGCCTCTGAGAGGTATCGCTTTCCGCGATCGCACTCCCATATCTCCCGTGAGCGGCAGGTCTCTTCGGAGGGCTCCGGGAAGGTTCTGGCACAGTCATCCGGATAGTGGTATGTTCCGACACGTTTGCTCATGACGACTCGCCCCGGAGCAGCCGAGCTGCCGGACGCCGGGGCACGGGAGCAAGCAATGGGTCCTCGGCACTGGCCAGCCCTACACCGAATCGGCAGTCCTCCGAGGTTTTCTGCGGTCAGCGTTTGACGCGGTTGCGGACTGCGAGGACCGCGAGACCCAGTAGGACGGGTTCGGTCAGGCGAGACGCCATCTCGATGTAGGTACCGGCGGTGGTCAGGTCCTGTCCGGAGGAGCGGAATACCACCGAGTTGAGCGTGACGTCGAACGCCTTCTCGAAGCGCTTCCCGGTGAACCTGGCACCCTTTGGGTTCTGCGGATCAGCCTTGTCGATCTTGAATGTGACGCTGCCGCCGCCGGCCGGGATGGTCCCGGTCGCTTGCTGCTTCGGGGAGTCCTGGGCTATCCCGCACCACATCAGCAGCAACACAGTGGCGCTCATGGTGAGGGCGAGCCAGCACAAGGCACGCGAGGCACGCAGCCCGTACCCGGACAGGGCCCAGTAGCCGTGCAGCAGTCCGCGTTCCGTACGGGTCGTTCCCTTACGGTCGTGGCGGCGCATCTCCATCTCGCCGTAGTAGAAGTCCGCCGCTCCCGGCTCGTTTTTGCTGTCCTCGAACGACTTGCGCAACGCCCGATACACGGGTGCCAGCTGGGGCGGTCCTGCCCGCCCGGCACCAAGGACAGCCGAATTCCAGCCGGGCAAGGCCCCGGGCTGGCTTGCGCGCCAGTAATGCTCTTCGGCGAGTGTGCGGCGCTCGGCGAGCCTCAGCCGCCACCGGCCCCGAGGGGGAACCCTGGCGAAAGAGCAGGCGCCTTCCAACCGGAGGAGATCCAAATGCACGGCTCCGGTGAACAAGCACTCCGACAGATCGACGTCGGCGAGGACCAGATGGGTGACGTCCACGCCCCGCAGCGACCCCACCCTCACATGGTCATCAGGCGTCCTGGAGAACATTCGCTCCACCATTGGCTGTCCGCCGAGGAGAGTGAAGGGGTAGGCCTCAGCGGCGATCGTCACGGCGTACTCAAAGACAGCGTGGGAGAAATCCAGCGTGGCGTACCGCAGACGCAGCTCGGCCGTCGACGACCAACGCGTTCGCCGACATTCCACACGGTGTGCAGCAACCGAAAGGACGACCGGCCCTGCGAAGTCCGCCCCCGACAACTGCACCAGCCCCGAACACATCAGAGGCCCAAAGGTACTCGCTCGTTCAAAGACTGCTTGCCCGAAACGGGCATTTGTCCCAAACGATGCCTGCTCGAAATCACAATCCTCTCGGAAGGTCGCCGAGCGGAAGTCTGCGTCATCTGTGAAAGTTGTCGATCGGTACTCGGCGGTGCCGGTGAAGTTCGCGGACCAGAAGGCGGCGCGACGGGTGAAGGTCGCACCTCCGAACCTGGCGTCACTGTTGAAGGTCGACGATGCGAAGTGGGCGTTACCGGTGAAGGTCGTCGACCCGAACTGAGCGTTGCTGGTGAAGGTCGCCGAGCTGAACCAGGAGTCACCTGTGAAGGTAGCCGACTCGAAGTCGGCGTTTCCAGTGAAGGTCGCCGACTGGAACCTGGCGTCGCCGGTGAAAGTCGCCGACTGGAACCCGGCGCCACGGGTAAAGGTCGCCGACTGGAAATCGGCGTCACGGATAAAGGTCGCCGACCGGAACACCGTCTGGCCAGTGAAGGTCGCAGATCCGAAGTCGGCGTCACCGAGGAACGTAGCCGACATGAACCCGGCAAAATCGGTGAAGGTCGCCGACTGGAACCACGCGTCACCGGTGAAGGTCGCCGACCCGAACCACGCGTCACCGGTGAAGGCAGCTGACGCGAACCAGGCACGACCGATTTTCGGGTGGTTGGTGGCGGGGTCTCGGAGGGCGTTGAGGAGATATGTGAGTAGAGACGGAGTGAAAGTGGTGCCCCGGTGATCGATGTCGTCGCCGTGTGTCAGGTCGGCCAGGTAGCTGTCACGGTCGGTGGACGCCAGGTGTGCGAGGCATGCGGTGTGCCCGGGAACGTGAATCCCGCGGCACCCGATCGGGTCCACTGGTGTGGCGCCGTGAGCACAGTGCGGCCAATGGGGCGAGGCAGGCGGTGTCGGCATACCCGAAGGGACGATAGGGGGGCAGCACATGGTTGCCCGCGTGCTCTGATTGAAGTTCCCCCTGAACCTGGACAACGGGTGGTTACGCTGCGGGGGTGAGGTCGTGGGTCGCCAGGGCTCTGGTTTCGAGTGGGGTGACGTAGCCGTATACGGGGTGCTTGAGCCTTTTCCAACCTCATGTTGAGGCGTGGTGGAGGACGAGGACGGCCTTCACGATGTCGGTGATCCGGTTGGTGGTGCAGCGGAGCTTTCGGAGCAGGCGCCAGCCCTTCAGGACGGCCATGGCCTGCTCGCCGACGCACCGGATCTTGGCGTGGCTGCTGTTGTGACGTCGCTTCCACCGCTTGAGCCGGCGGCCCCGGAAGGGGACTCGGATGTGTCGGCCCGCGCCTTGGTAGGCCTTGTCCGCCCAGCACTTCAGTCCTGAGGCGGCGAGCGCGTCGACGATGCCATGGTGTCGGGCCGCGGTCAGGTCGTGGGTGGCTCCGGGCAGGGCCGGGGAAGCCCAGAGCAGTCGGCCGAACGGGTCGGTGAGGACCTGGACGTTCATGCCGTGCCGCTTGCGTTTGCCCGAGTAGTAGGGGGTGTCGGCGGCGATCCGGTCGATCGGCAGCAGCGTGCCGTCCAGGATCACGAACGCTTTTGTCCGGGCCGTCTCCATCGCGTTGGCCAGGGTCGGTGCGAGAGCGGCCGGACTTCGATGGCCTCGTGTATGTACCGGTAGACGGTCGCGATACCGATTGCGAACCCGGCGGCAAGCTGGGCGTAGGTGTCGCCGCACCGCAGATGGCCAAGGCAAGCAAGGCTTGACGGCCTGCCAGCAGCCGTCGCCACCGGGTACCGATCTCCCATCGCCGGACTGCGAGCCGCTCGGCCAGGTGCCGCAAGGTACTGCTGGACAGATCGATCGACGACGGGTAGACAAGCACGCGAAGCTCCTGGCGGACACGGGTGATCTGGTCGAGAACCCGTCTACCAGGAGCTTCGTCATTCCGTACAGCCCCTGACTCGCAACAACCACCCTGCAGCGCCGTCAGGTTGGAAAACGCTCATTCGCTGGAATGCGTGGTCGTTGCCGCTGCATCAGACAGCATATCAGCCCCGCCAAGCAGAGCTTGGCGGGGCTGATATCTCTATTGAAGACTTCTTTTCGTCAACCGCTTGGTGAATCTGGCCGCTGGCAAGAAGTCCACGTTATGGAAATCGATACCGGAATTAATGGAACGATCCGGCGAGAGGGATAAATCGGGCTATTCCAACTTACCGAGAGTTCCCTGCGGTCCCTCTGTCACGACCGCACGGAGCGCCTCGACAATGGCGACCACTCCAGCCTTTGGGACGATCACGAGATCAGAACGCTGAAAGAAGACACCACCGCCATACTCGCCTGTTTTTCTCCATCGATTCATCACCACTTCGATCGCGCCAACAGTCATGAAAGTTCCACTCCAGCTAGTACCGTCCGGAAGTCGCAACTCGACGTCAACGTTGTCTACCGATTCCACCCGGTCGTCGGCGCCGAGCAGGAACAGTGCAGTGAATTCAGGTTCCCTGACGACATGATAGATGTCGTCGTCTTCCGTGAATTCGAAGTGCTCACTGTCCATAGAGTTCCTTCAGCCTCCTGATCACTTTGGGTTCGCTATCCTTCGCCTTACCCGACTTGCCGACAATCTGTATACCGCCATCAACATTCCGAAAGAAAAGCCGCCCGCCGTTTCTCCCTCGAGCGTAGGACACGTCTGTGCCTTCCAGTGTCTTACTTCCCGTACCCGGCTTCATATTCCCATTGGAAAGCTGTTCGAACAGGTGGTCAAAATCTCGTTGCACATCCTGATTCCTCCCTGCCCTTTGCGCCTCTTTGGTCAGCATTGAATCCTGGCCAATGACAGACGACATTGTCGGGCCGTGACCCGACACCGCCGGGGTGCGTTAGCCCGGTGGCGCCGCGCATGCTGTCCGGCCGGGCTCGTCCCGATCCCGCTGCCCCCCGCCGACCTCGAAGAGCACTCGGCCTGATCGTTGCCCCCGCTACCCCCTGCCTGTCGTCGAGCCGTTCTCCGAAGCCCTCGCCGAGGCCGGGCAGTCCGCCGCCTTCGCGATGCCCCTGTTCTTCTCCGTCGCCGACACCGCACACCGCGCCGCCCACCAGGCCCGCCAAGGCGGAGAGGACGAACTCGGCGAGGACGCCGCCAAAGCTCGCGCAGAGCTAGTAGTAGGCGGGGGCGGCGGCGGGATTCTTGGCGAAGCCGGCGCAGCGGGTCGCCGCGGTGACAAGTCAGGGAGGTTGACGATTCGGCGATGCACGCGTCTCGGGTTGTCAACGAACGGCGTCACTGAGCTGTCCGATAGAAGCCACAGGCCATCGCAGGCCTGAGGGTGTTTCAGGCAGGCTGCGCACCTGGCGGTGTATCTCGCGGTATGGGAGCGTGGAGGCCGTTATGTCGGATGGGGACGATCCGAGATAACGGTCAGGCTCTGGCTTCTGTGCAGTGGCTGATCAGGTGGTGGGTTCCTTGAATCCGTTGGCTTTCATGCAGGCGTCGTCGAGGCCGATGAGGCTGATCTTTGTGCCGCCTGCGCCTTCGACACCCTCCCAGTATTCGACGACGAGTCGCCAGCCGCGTTGTTCGAAGCCGTCTCTGGCGTTGAATGTTTTTCCGGTGGTCTTGTCCTTGCGTTCCTCGCGCTTCTGGGTTGTGTCCAGCCGCGGTTGCGTAGTTCGCGCAGCACTGATTCGTACCGTGTCATGTCGACCTTGGTGGTCTTGTCCTCGAAGCCCGCGAAGGCGGCACCGCATGTCAGGCGTGAGCCGGCGGGTGCGTCTGTGTACCCGCGGGCGTACTCCGGGGCGTTGTCCGGAACGCCGGCGGCCGCGGCTGCATCGGCTAGGTCTGTGGTGACGAAGGCCTTCGGGAGTGGCCCGGTGCCCTCGGGCCGGGGTGCGACCGGCACTGAGGTGTTCCCGGTAGTGCTGGCGGTGTTCGGGAGCAGCCCGGTGTCCTCGGGCACGGGTGCGGTCGACACTGAGGTCTTCCCCGTGGTGCTGGTGGTGTTCGTGCCGCAGCTGGTGGCTCCGAGCCCGATGACGAACACGTACCTTCGGCCGCAGGTGGGCACGGGGCACGTCTGCCGAGCAGCCATCGCGCGATCCAGCGCCCACTCCTGCGCGAGCGTAGGGACCCGCTTCGGCCGGGCGAGGCTCGAGTCGTAGAGCCAGCCGCGGGTGGAGTGGACTGCAGGACTTCCCTGTCAAGTTCTTCTGTTCAGCCCCCGTGTGCGAGTAGGACTCACTTCGCCTCAGGAGCTTGGCCGTGTCTGGCTCCCTCAAAGCTGCGGTGCTTGCCGGTTACCGGCGCAGATTGGACTTTCGGCAGTGTCGGACGGCTCCCGATGTCCGTACCGTCGCTTCCGTGGACAGTATGGTGATCGTTAGTGGAACTCCGACCGGGACGGCTGTTTCCCGGCAGACTCTTGATCCAGGGAGCCTTCTGACAGCGGGCGCTATGACGGCCGCCGGCCTGAGCATGGTGAACCAGTGGTGGGCTGTCCCGACTGCCATCGCCGCGTTCCTGGCCGGGCGGCGGCCTGGTCGGATGGCGCCGACCGTGCTCGCTCTGGTCGGGCTTCTCTCGGCCGGCGTGGTGGCATTGTCCGTCGTGCCTGCCTGGCTGCCGTTGGCCAGCCGATTTGTGACAGTGGTGGTCGTCGCCACGATGCTGCCCTGGTTCACGGGCCGGTTCTGGTGCCACTATCAGCAGCTTGTCCGGGCCGGTTGGGAGCGTGCTGGGCAACTGCGGCGCGAGCAGGAGCTGGTCGCTGAGCAAGCCAGGCTCCGCGAGCGGGCGCGTATAGCGCAAGACATGCATGACGTACTGGGCCATGACCTCAGCCTGATCGCCCTGTCGGCCGGTGCTCTGAAACTCGCGCCGGGCCTTGAAGAGCACCATCGAAGGGCCGCAGGTGACATCAGGGCCAAGGCGGCGGCCTCAGTGGAGCGTCTCGGCGAGGTGATCGGTGTCCTGCGGGAGGAGACCGGTGATGCGCTGACGGGCCCTGACGGCGCCAGTCTTGCAGGCCTGATCGCAGAGGCGTCGGCGGCCGGGCTCGCCGTGAAGTTTCGCGCCGACGGCAAGTCGGACGACCTGCCACCGGTGGTCGAGCGGGCGGTTCATCGGGTCGTGCAGGAAGGCTTGACCAACGTTGCCAAGCACGCGCCCGGCGCGACGGCGACCGTCCAAGTGACGCATTCGGCAACGGAGTCGGAAGTCGTCGTGGAGAACGGCCCGCCAACGTCTGCGGTCAACCTTCAGCCCCAGATCCGGCCCCGGAGCGGGGGGCATGGCCTCATCGGTCTCGAAGAACGGGTGCGGTTGGCCGGCGGTTCGTTCGACCATGGTCCGCGCGGCGGGGGCTTTGCCGTCGCCGCGCGGATCCCGCACGCGCCCTCGTCACCGCCGCCACGGCTCCTCGCGCCCGAGGTCCCCCGGGCCGGCAACGAGTTGCCGCAGGAACATCGCCGTGCTCGGCGGCGGGTCGGCCGGGCACTGGTGTCTGCGGTCATTGTGCCCCTGGTGACTGGAGCGGTGCTGAGCGGAGCGCTCATCGGGTGGGAGATGCTGTCGGCGTCCCGATCGGTTCTGGAACCTGGTGACTTCGCCCGCCTGCGAGTGGGGCAAGATCGTTCTGAGGTGGAGCGTTTCCTGCCGGACCGGCAGACGAACTACCGACCGCTGACGGCCGAGCCGACAGGAGACGGCATAACGTGCGAGTACTACGCGATAACGGCCGACCGATTCGACGACAGGTCCGGGGACGCGTACCGGCTCTGCTTCCGGGACGGCATCCTGGTGTCCCGAGACGTGCTCACCCCGTGAGGGTCCGATGATCCGGGTGCTGATCGCTGACGACGAGCCGATGATCCGGGCTGGAGTACGCGCCGTTCTCGCCTCGGATCCGGGCATCGAGGTCGTCGCCGAGGCCGGTGACGGGCGCGAGGCCGTGGAACTGGTCCGGCGTCACCGCCCTGCGGTGGCTGTGCTGGACATCCGTATGCCGGGGATGAACGGCATCGACGCGGCAGCGGAGATCCGCAGCACTTCGCCCGGCACGGGCGTCGTCATGCTGACGACATTCGGTGAGGACGACTACATCCTGCGGGCACTCGGTGGTGGCGCGGCCGGCTTCCTGATCAAGTCGGGCGAACCGGAAGAACTGATCACCGGGGTCCGGGCGGTGGCCGACGGCGCCGCCTACCTGTCACCGAAGGTCGCGGCCCGGGTCGTCGCTCACCTTGCCGCGACGGGCGCGGGCGCCCTGGCCGGTCGGCGCTCCGTCGCTCGCTCCCGAGTCGGCTCCCTGACCGTCCGGGAACGGCAGGTACTGGCCCTCCTCGGCACGGGACTGTCCAACGGGCAGATCGCCCGGCGGTTGCATGTGGTGGAGGGGACGGTGAAGGCCCATGTGAGTTCCGTTCTGGCGAGACTGGGGGTGGATAACCGGGCTGCTGCCGCAGTCGTTGCCCACGAGGCCGGGATCGTTCCTCCGCCATCCCAGACGTGATGCCGCCCGCTGGGTCAGTTGCAGGAACGTGAGCAGTACGGCCACCACCACAGTGGCGCCAAGGACCGCGCCGGCGAGCACATCGTGCGGGTAGTGGACCCCCACCAACACGCGCAGCAGCGCGGCGGCCCCGGCCAGCGGCAGTGTGGCTGCGGCAAGGCGCGGCCGAAGCACGGCCAGGCCGACGGCCAGCCCGGCGGCCAAGGTGGCGTGGTTGCTCGGGAAGGACCAGTCTCCCGCGCCGGGACACTCCGCAATGAGGTCGGCCCCCATGCGCAGCGCGCGGCAAGGTCGCTCCTCGTCCACCACCAGCTTCACTGCTTCGCTCACCGCGTAGGCCGCGACGGTGCCGAGACCGGTCAAAACGGATCCGGCGGCCCCTCTTGAGTCTTTGCGGCGGATAGCTGTCCACCACGTCCAGGCCAGCAACATTCCTAGAATCACCAGCGTGCCCTCGGTGGCGACTTCCAGCAGCGGGCCCAGCCATGAGGGCGCATCTGTCACCGCCCGTGTCACCGACCGGTACGCAGACGCCGATGCTCCTCCAGTGACCTGGACGGCATCACCTTCACCCAGCCCACCTGGGGAAAGCCAGACGACCGCTCCCGCCCCCACACCCAGAACGCCCAAAGCGCCAAGCAGCCGACCAGCTCTGATCTTCTCTCGCGGTTCTTGTTCCATGGGGCCTGAACGTAGAAGCGGGGACGACCGGAAACCCGAGCCGATCGGCAACAGTGGCCCCTGCCGATCGTCAGGGTTGACGGCTCTGAAAACCTCACCCACAGCACCGGACGGCCATCTTGATCGCGGCCCCGAAGTGCGATGGGCTCGGGGTGAGCTGAGGGCGTGCCACGCCTCTCCGACTTCGGAGATCTCGCCGCCCCAGCCTGAACCACTACACAGCCCACCGAGGGGATGACTCAGAGGACCTGGTGAGATAGGAGCAGACCCTGCGCTTCAGCCCTCTCAGGTTATGGATTCCGGAACGGGATGACCGTCAGCTGCCTTGCGGAGATTGTCAGCATTGAGTCGCAGACGCTTGGCGATCTTGACGGGTGAGTACGCGGCCAACTGGTCGATCTCGTCGGCCCGCTGCCGCATCTGGCTTGCATGGGCGTCGGTGCGGACCGTGTTGCCGCCGCCGGAGCCGAGCAGCAGCTGCAGATGTCCGGCCCGTGGCCGGGGCTCGACGTCGCGCCGACGCGGGAGGCCGCCCGCGAGCGGGCCGGGGCCCGGAGCGGCCCCGCGGCCCCGCCGCGCGCGAAACCGCTCCCGCGCCCGGTGCCGACGGGGCGCCGGGGGAGTGCGGGACGCCCCTGTTGGGCAGGTCGGGCCCGTGAACGAGAACGAGTCCCGCCTGCAGGCGATCGCCGCCCTCACGGGGCTGCCCGCAGGGGTCGGGCCGGAGTGCATCTCCGGCCAGCCCGGCGGCGTGACCCCGACCGGTTCCTGGTGCTGGTGGACGCGGACCCCGCAGAGGTCGGCCAGTTCGTGCTGAACAGTTGTCGGGACCGGTCAACTCCCTGATCAACGGTTCCATCCTGGTCTTCGAGGTCGTGGCCGACTCCTACGACGAGACGGATCCGAAGATGCCAACCGAGAAGATTATCCAGGCCCAGGCCCAGGCCCTGCGCCTGGCCCAGGAGCCGACGGACCCCGACTGAACCGCGACGGGCACACGAGGGCGCCGGCCCCGCAGGAGTGCGGGGCCGGCGCTCGTCGTGCCGTGCTGCGGGGGCGCGTCAGCGGCGCGGGCCGCCCCGGCCGTCGCCGCGACGGGTGTCCCGGCCTTCCTTGCCGTCCTCGAAGCGGACCTGCTCCTTGCGCACGGCGTCGGAGACCTCCTGCTGCTCGGTGACCTTCTCGGTCTCCAGGCGCACGCGCTCGACGGGTACGGTCTCCTTGCGGGTCACCGCGCGCTCCGCGTGCAGGGTCACCTCGGTCTCCGCCTCGCCGATGTCGCCCCGGACGCGCTCGCCCCCGCGGATCGGCTCGCGCACGACCCGGACCTCCTCGTGGGTGACCGGGACAGTAGTGGTGACGTTCTCGGTGACGACGACCTTCTTCAGGCGGGCGCGGCCGACTTCCTCATTGGCGGTGCCCACGCGCAGCCGCTCCTCGGAGCGGATCATCTCCTCCGTGCCGCGGCCCTCGCCCCGGTCGTCGACGTACGTGCCGGTGGCGATTCCGGGCGCGTCCACAGCAGTCCGCTTGGCCTTCCCGTTCCCGTTGCCGTTTCCGTTCGAGCCGGACAGGCCGTAGTGCTGGTAGAGCCTGCGCTCCTCGTCGGCGTCCAGGTGCTGGTCGGCGTCCACGCGCGGGGCGTCCTTCACGACGTCCTTGGCGTGCGGGACGAGCAGGGCCTCACCGTCGCTGCGCGCACCCGCCAGGGGGACGAACGACTCCTTCATGCCGAACAGGCCCGTCTTGACGGTGACCCACTCGGGCCGGCCCGTCGCGTCGTCGCGGTACACTTGGCCGACGCTGCCGATCTTCTCCCCGTCGGCGTCGTAGGCCGTCAGGCTGACCAGCTGCTCGGTGCTCAGGAACCCGTTTCCAGCGCTCATCGGTACATCCTCCAGTGCGGTACGGCACGTAGCGCGCGGCGACCTCGGTGTCCCGCGCTCACCCCGTGCCCCTCCCCACACCGCCCCATCAGGCGTTTCCCCGCAACCGGTACGGCGCGCACGGAGGACACCGGCCGCCCCGGGGCCCAGTGACACCACCGCGCAGCGCTCCCTCACGCACCGCGTCCGCCCGGCTCCGAACGAACCACCCCGCAGCCGTCCCGGGCGGCGGCGTCCCGCACCCCGTCCGCCTCCGGCACCCCGCCCTCCCGCACCCCGTCGCCGGACTCCCAGCGCAGCAGGTCTCCGGGCTGGCAGTCGAGTACGTCGCAGAGCGCGGCGAGCGTCGCGAAGCGCACGGCCCCGCCCGAACCGTCCCGGAGACCGGCCGATGCCCGTGCTCTGCCGCCGACGCCGCTACCCCTCCGACACCACCGTCGTCGACCATGAGGTCCCGCTCGTCGCCGGTGACGTCGTCCAGGGCCCGCTGGAGCGCCGCGCCCGCGTCCTCGTCGAGTTTCCCGCTGACGCCGGCCAAGACCGAACTGCCGCAGTACTGGACGTCCATGGTGATCAATGCATTCTCCTCCCGCCGGGGCAACAGGGGGCCCTCGGGCTCCCGGCGTTCCCCCGCACGCGTGTGAGGCTCGCTGAAGCTCCGGTATCAACCCGGCCCGGTACGGATCAACGCCTGCCCGAGTGAGACATTTGATCGATGCTGGCTCAGCGAGGGGTGATGCCCTGCTACCCGATGTGGATGGGTGTGGCGCGGGTGATGAACTGGCGGGTGCTGTCCGGGTTCCGAGCCTGGGCCTGCACGTGGTCGTACAGGACCCTGTAGCGCTCGACGTCGCATCGTCTCTCCAGGTAGAGGTCGCTGGTGAACCGTTCCCGGTACACCGCCCCTGCCCCGGGAGCGTCCGCGAAGTGGAGGAGGGAGAACTGCCCCGAGATGCCCGGGTGGGCCCCCACGTCGTGTGGGAGGACCTGCACGGTGATGTACGGCTGGGTGCTGAGGTAGTTCAGGTGCTCCAGCTGTTCGCGCACGATGGCGGAGCTGCCGACCACACGACGCAGTGCCGATTCGTCGAGCATCACCCATAGTCGCGCGGGGCGGGCCGGGTGGTGGAACCGGTGCTGACGGCGCAGCCGTACCTCAAGGCACGTGGCGATCTGTTCCGGCGTGGCCTGCGGGATCGTTTCGGCGATGACCGCAGCCGCGTAGGCGGGG
Source organism: Streptomyces sp. NPDC006544 (assembly GCF_040611715.1). NCBI lineage: Bacteria > Bacillati > Actinomycetota > Actinomycetes > Kitasatosporales > Streptomycetaceae > Streptomyces > Streptomyces sp. NPDC006544. The sequence goes on from NZ_JBEXOV010000060.1 coordinate 35,937, forward strand.
GTTTGCAGGAGGCCGGGGATCACCAGGGGTTCGTAGGTGCGGATGGAGGCGGCTTCCGTTTCCAGGCGGATGTAGACGGCGTAGGGGACTTCGCCGAAGGCGATCCACCAGCCCTGCCGGTCCGATTCACCGGCCATCCGCATCAACGTGTCGATGACCTGCTGGTCGGTGACTCCGTAGAGGCCGCACAGGTCCCGCACATCGCGGGGCCTGATGACGCGGCGGCCGTTCTCCAGGTGACTGATCTTGGGCTGGGAGATCAGCAGTCGCTCTGCCACCTGCGTACTCGTCAGGCCACGGGCCAGACGGAGCCGGCGCAGCTCCGCGCCCAGCCGGCGTCTTCTGACGGTGGGGTTTCCGTTCACCGCCACGGGCGCTCTACCTCCGGCCGGGGACCCTCTGCCAGCCGCGGTGATGCCAGGGCCGGGCCCAGGCGAACGTGTTCGCCGTGCAGAAATGATCAACGAGTGTTTCTGCACGGCGTTACCTGGCGCGAGTCGGGCTCACCCGGGTAGCCGTCGACGAGCAGCCGGCTGTGCGGCCCTTCCCTTCTTTTTCCGGGTCGCTCGCCGGAGGCGGAGCGGGCTGGCCTGTCGGTCGGCTGTGGGCGGGACGTGACAGAGCTCGGCCGGGTGACTACGGTCCCGACCGGGCTCTGCGTGCGTGGGGTGCTGCCCCTGCTTTAGAGCTCGTCGTCGCGCAGGTCGCGCTCGTCGTGGAGCGGGTTGTCCTCGGGGCGCCGCGAGGTCTCCTCGGGGCTCTTGCTACGGGACGACTGGCCCGGCTGCTGGGGGTGGACCGGGTCCTGGACGGGTCGCTGCGGGCGCTCCTGCTCCTCGCGGCCCTTGCCCGGCTCCTGGCGCTTGTCCTGCGTACCGCCCATGCGACTCATCTTGATGCGAGGGTGAGGAATTCCTCGCCCCCACACTCACGGACAGTTACCGTCAGCAGCATTTCGGCTACGGATCGTGGCGCAAGGGTGACGTCGGGAACCGGAGTGGCTGCGTCGGAATGCGGACCGCGTCTCCGCTGCCGAGGATGAGCGGGATCCCCCCTCCCGCCTGATGTTAGGAGTGCACCGCCATGCTGGAACGCAAGCCACGCAGGGACCGCACCGAGGTCACCTTCGTATTGCCCGCCGACACCCCGCCCGGGCCGGTCAGTGTGGTGGGCGATTTCAATGACTGGCAGCCCGGCACCCACACGCTCACGCCGCGCAGCGACGGCACCCGGGCGGTCACCGTCGCCCTGCCCGGCAAGAGCGAGCACTCCTTCCGCTACCTCGCGGCCGGCGACTACTGGTTCGACGAGGAGAGCGCCGATAGCCACGACGGCCTCAACAGCCGCGTACTCACCTGAACAGCCCAACCAGCGTGACCTGCGGGGAGCCGTATGCGTTGAGAGCGGCGACACGTGCCCCCGGCCCTTCGCTCCCCCCGGGCCGGAATCCGTGTGACGGCGGCCCCTGCCTCGCCCCCCGGCGGCAGGGGCCGTCGTCGTTCCCGGCCCTGCCGCCTTCATGGCATCGGTTCATGACGGAACGGTCACGCGCCGCCACATCGGTTGCCCGAGTTCGTTGGACCCGGGTATGGAGCAGAAAACCGTTTCGCCTCCGGAGCGAGCCGGATTTGCCCGGCTGGCCGAGGAGTTCTGGCAGGTGTCCGACGCGCCGATCTACGACGCTGTCGAGCGTCAGTGGCTCGCCGAGGGCCGGGAGGTGCCCCGCCGTCCGGGCTTGGCGTCGGGTGCCCGGCGCCCACTGAATACCGGAGACTTGTTCCACCGGGCCTGAAAACCACACCTTCAGTCCGGCGCGTACAGCCGCTTGCGCAGGTACAGCAGGACCGCGGTGTCCGCGACGGCGGCCGAAGTGGCCAGCAGGGCGCGGATGCGGGCGTCGTCGCCCACGGACCGCCCGCACGATGTTCTCGATCACCTCTCGGGCGCGGGGGTCCATACCCGCCGAACCGGCCGCATAGGGGCCATGGCCGGCCTGGTCGCCGAGGACTCGTCGGGGCCCCGTGCGCTGCCGTCATATCATCCCCAAGGGATCGCAGTAGTCCCAGGTCACCACCGCCGTGAAACGGCGGGGCAGACCGCGCTACGATCACGCTCGGCCCGCCGACGGTCATCGAGAGGCCGGGTGGGGCCTGTACGGGGGTCAGGCCGTCCGCCCGTTACCTCCCGGCCTCGGCGCGGCTCAAACGGACAGAGGCCGGGCTCAATCCTCTTTTCCCGCCAGGACACGGTCAGCCGCATAGTGCGGGCAAGACAACACATGCCACGTCACCGTCAGCCGGCACCCGGCCGCAACTGCGACCGTACGCGCCTGGCCATCGGTCGGGCCCGCCGCGCAGTACGAGCACACGACGGTCTCTGCCCTCAACTCAGCCGTCATCCTCCAGATCCTGCCCCGCCGACGCGGACGTGACGAGAGGGCCGCGCCGATCGCTGCGGGCATCCGCTGGCCAACTGGAAATCAACGTGGCCAAGTAAGGATCAACGTCTCACGGAGTGTGACCGCTCACGATTGTTGGCGGGCGTGGTCCGATGTCCCCGCAGGTCGCCGGAAACTGTTCATCGCCGTTGGCGGGTTCTGTTCGCGTTAGGTGGCGGTTTGGTGCCGTCGGTCGGGTGTGAGCATGCGGCGACCCGCCCCGCCACCCTCGCCTGAATCGGAGTGCCTGTTTCTGAACCTGAGCTCAGCAGGTCAAGGGCCGCGAGTCCGAATGGGTGCTTTGCGCAAGCGTTTGGGGAGCGGTCACCGTGACTACTCCCCAAACGCTTGCGCAAGGCCCGTGCTGCGGGACTCCGCGGCAGGCCACCGGGTAGGGCTGACCGGCGTCGGAGCGCCCGGCTCGGGACATCTACAGGTGTGAACAGCCCCCGCGGGAACAGATCACGCCGTCCAGCGGTTCCATGTTCTCGTCGTACATCATGATGCCGACCTGTACGACGCCGCCCGGGAGCGGAATCCGCATTGATCCGCCCCAGGGCTGGTTCGGCCCGCCCGCGTACGCCCACGGGCTGCAGGGGAATTCGTCCGACACCGCGTCGCCGTTGAGCCCAACGGCGCAGACCTTGCGTCGGCCGCTCGCGGCGTGGACGACGCCGGACACGCTGGCGGTGTACCCGTCGGTGAAGCTGACCGTTCCGGTGGCGGTGCTGGCGCCGAAGGCAAAGCTGTAGGGCTTGGACACGGGGGCGGCTTGCGCCGGTGCGGCGAAACCGATGGCCGCCATCAAGGCCACCACCATCACCGTCAAGAGCTTGCGCATGGCTCTTCCTTTCCTCGGACGAACATGGCGGTGCCCGGACGACCGGGTGGAACGCTCGTCGTCCGCCGGAAGAAGCCAATCAGCAACCCACGGACCCTCCTAGAGCGGGAAGTAGCCACAAGTTCAGCAGAAGACCGAGCCGAGCAGGAGTTCCTGGAACGTCCGGTGATCACTCGGCGACCCCGCCCGCCATCTTTCGTGAACACCCGCCAACTATCGCGAGCAGTCGCACCCGGCTCCGAAAGCCGACTTGGGAGCGGCAGCCTGGCCTCTGTCCACAGGGGCACCGTGGCGTCCTTGGTGACATGAGCGATCACGAGCAGCAGCCGGCCCCGCGCCACGGCAAGGTCCTGGAGGCCCTCGCGCGGGCGGAGCGGAAGGTCTTCACCCGGCCCGTGCCGCAGTCAGCCAATGCACGGGTGAAATTCCTCCTCACGCGGATGACGGAGTCAGCGAGGAGCCTGGCGGAGCGTGTGGGCACCTCGACCCGCACGATCGAGCGCTACCGTGCCGGGAAGCTGAAGAAGCCGCAGAAGCGGCTCCAGGCAGCTCTGGTGGAAGCGACCGAATCCGAATGGCAACCGCAGGTCAGAGCGCAGGCGTCCACCTCCAGGGGGATGATGGTGGAGGTGACGGCGTACTTCGGATTCACCTGCACGGGCAGCTCGGATGACGGACGCGAGCGCCAGATCACCACGGACATTTCGCCCATCTACGTGAAACAGATCCTGGAGCTCCAGGCAGCCGGTGCGACGGAGGAGGAGCTGCGTCGGATCGTCGCCGAGGCCATCACGGAGTCGTATTTCACGGAATGGGGCACACGGGCGGATGGTCTCCGCGCTGATTTCACCGCCGTGTCGTCAATCTCTTTCCGGTTCTGACCCAGCTGAATTCTGAACCTGCTGTAAACCAAATCTTGAGCCGAAGCACGATAGCTGTCACCAAGGCAGGCTTGTTGTCACCAAGATCCCCGGCGCGTGGTGGTGGCGGTCACCGTTCATGTCCTGTCGCAGTCCAGCTGGCGGATTCGCACCCGGTCTCATCCGAGCTGCCACGTTCCGCTGAGTGAGCTGACCGCGTCCTGGCACGGACGGCGGCTGCGCCGCCGCCTTGCTAGCCGCGGGACCAGCGCCCGGGCCAGTACCAGAACCTCGCGTTACGCGGCCGCCGGTTTCCGGCGGGTGGGCAAACTGGCGGTTGCGGCCTCCTTGTGTGTGGCGGTTGCCCTACGGTGAACTCCGCAGCGTTATCAATGAGGTTGAGGGGTGGTTGATGGTGTCGGAACCGTGGGCGGAGCTGGGTGAGGCGGTCGGTGCGATCCGTGCTCAGTTGCAGCAGGCCATGGAGGAGGGTGCCGGCAAGGCATTGGCGTTCCGTGCGGGGCCGGTGGAGCTGGAGTTCAGCGTCGAGGTCCGCAAGGAGGCCGGGGCCACGGCGAAGGTGTTCGTGCTGCCGTGGTCGGCGGAGGCCCGTGGTACGGCCGGCTCCGGCATGGTTCACCGGATCAAGCTCACGCTGCAGCCGGTCGATGATGCGGGCGCGGACGCGCGCATCCACGCCCAGACCGCACAGCGGCCCTTGTGAGCGACGCAGCCGTCGGACTCACTGACCGTAAGGGGTAGGGATGGATCAGGCTCGGGTCGTTGAGGTATGGGCTCCCGGCGCCGGGCAGGCGGGCACCGGGCGGGTAGGTACGGGGTATCTACTGACCGCCCGTCTGGTGCTGACGTCCTACCACGTGGTGCAGGACGTGGCGCCGGGCGGGCGGGTCGAGGTCCGGCCTCTGGAAGTCCCGCAGCGCACCGGGTGGCTGGCAGCGGCGTGGTGTTGGCCGCACGAGCCGGTAGACCTGGATGCCGCACCGAACCATGATGCTGCGTTGCTGGTGATCGACGGCCCGGACCGGGCGTGCCCATCGACCGGAACGGTCCGCTTCGGGCGGATCACTGGCCAGGACAAGGTCCCCTGCATGGGATTGGGCTTCCCCGACGCAGAGGCACGTCCCGGCAGCCGACGCGACACCATGCCGGTGCGCGGCCACGTGGACGCCCTGCACGCGCGCAGATCGGGAATGCTGACCGTGCACGTCGACGAGGGTGTCGTGCCCCGCCGACTCGCCGGCGAGTCGGGCTGGGCGGGCAGTTCGGGCACGGCGGTGTTCTGCGGGTCCCTGCTCGTCGGGGTACTGGCCACCGATCGCCCTGTCGCGCAGGACGCCAGTGTGCTGGGAGCGGTCCCCGTGACGGCCCTGGCCGAGCTGCCGGGCTTCCGTGACACCCTGGCCGCGCATGGGATCGGCCTGCGGCTGGAACACGCCAGTCCGGCAGCCCGGCATCTGGCGGACTATCTGGCCGCTGCGCACCGCGCGGCCAGCGAGCACCCCTATGCCGGTGTCCTGCCCGGCGCCGCGCCCCCGCTGGCCACGGTCTACCTGCGTCAGGAAGTCCGCCGACTGGATAACGACGCTGCCGACAGCGACCGCGAAGCCCATGCCGCCGTCACCGCGAGGGCAACGGGAGCCGACGTTGTCCTAGCCGACCCGCCGACCTGTGTGGTTGTGGCCGGGCCGGGGGGCGGCAAGTCCAGCCTGCTGCGCACCCGTATGGCCGAGGGCGCCGCACGCTTTCTCAACGGCTCCGGCGGAGCGGCCCTCCCGATCCTGGTTCCCGCCGCCGCCCTGACCGCTGAACTGCCCCTGCAACGCGCACTGGCAAAAGCCGTGACAGCCGCTCTCACCCACCACGGTCTGCGCGACGGCATCCCTCCGGAGCTTTTCGCTGCCGCCCCACAGCCGGGCATGCGCTGGCTGGTACTCATCGACGGGTTGGACGAGGTCACCGACCCGGCGGCGCGTTACCGAGTCCTGACGAGGATCGCCAGCGTCTCCGACGGCGACGACAAGGACCTGTACCGGTTCGTGATCGCCACCCGCCCCTTGCCGGACGGCACACTGGACACGCTCGGCGCCGACGTGCCTCGTTACGACCTTCAGCCCTTCAGCGACGACGACCTGCCGCAGGTTGCCAGCGGCTGGTTCCGGGCCGCAGGCCTGCCGGACCCTGACGCTGCCGCCGAGGGCTTCGTCCTGGCACTGGACCGCAGCCGCCTTTTGGCGCTCGCCCGGGTACCGCTTATGGCCGCGATGCTCTGCCAGCTCCACGCCGCCGCCCCCGAGCAGCCCCTGCCCGCCGGACGCGCGGGCATCTACGACAGCTTCACCACATTGCTGCACAAACGCCACTACACCGCCGACGCGTCAGGCAGCCCCTCCCGCCTGCTCGCAGGTGTGGACCGCTACGGACCCGCCGCCTCCGCACAGGCCGAGATCATCCTGGACCAGCTCGAGGACATCACCGGCCATCTCGCAGCCGAACGTCAACAGGCCGAAAACAGCCGGCCCGCCGTGGACATCGTGCAGTCCCACCCCAGTGCCAAGCGGCCGGACCGGGTACCCGCCGACGACTGGAACGCGTTCCTCAGCACTGCTCTGCGCGGCAGCGGCCAGCTCATCGCCCAAGCCGGCGACCTCGTCTTCCTCCACCAGACCATTCAGGAACACCTCGCCGCCCGCCACCTCATGAACAACCGGCGCACCGGAGCCCAAGTCCTCCGCCGTGTCTTTCACGAGCCATACAGATACTGGCCCTCGGACCGCGGACTCGGCATCGCGCCGCGGATATGGGGGAGTAGGTACTGGATGCCCCCGCGTGAGAATCCCTCCTACGTCGGGTTCCTCCTCGACGCCGCACACCACAGCGGCCTCACCGCAGGCCGCCGGTACCTCAGCCGTCTGGCCCGCTCCGGACTCGAAGGCTGCGACTTCATCATCGAGCTCGCCAACCTGGGTACCGCTCTCCCGGACGAGACCATCCACTTCACCGCGAACCGCCTGTATCGCCTCGCCCAAAACGCTCTCCTGGAGGGCGACGACCGCGTGGCCGCCGCTGAGTCTCTGGCGGAACTCGGCGACCCGCGTGCCGCCGACCTCCTTCATGGTCTGGCTCACGACACCACCCTGGAGAGTGACGACCGTATGCAGGCCGCCGAGGCCCTGGCCGAATTCGGCGACCCCCGCGCCGCTGACCCTCTCCACGCCTTTGCCCACGACACCACCCTGAACTGGGGCGGCCGCGTGGACGCCGCTGGGTCTCTGGCGGAACTCGGCGACCCACGTGCCGCCGACCTCCTTTATGGTCTGGCTCACGACACCACCCTGGAAAGGCGCTACCGCGCGCAGGCCGCCGAGATCCTGGCAGAACTCGGCGACCCCCGCGCCGCTGGCCCAGCGCCGCCGTTGGGTCATTGAGCGGACGATGTCCTGGCTGTCCCGGCTGCTGGCGCCTGAGCCCCCGCTACGAGCGCAAAGCCAGCCGCTTCTACAACAACGCGGAGTGGGAACGCCTCGCCCAGCTGCTCGCCGACGCGGCGCCGGGCACCGTCTACGACCCGGACGCCGACGTTGTGGTGGTCGGGCACCGGCGCCGCCACGGACGACGTTGACCGCTGCTTGGCAGGCGTTCCTCCGCCGCTTCGACGTGGAGCACACCTTCCGCCTCCTCAAGCAGACCCTTGGCTGGACCCGCCCGAAGGTGCGGGACTCGCGGGCCGCCGATCGCTGGACCTGGCTCGTCCTGGCCGCGCACGCTCAGCTTCGCCTCGCCCGCCCCCTCGCACAGGATCTGCGCCGGCCGTGGGAACGGCCAGCGGAACCGAACAGACTCACCCCCGCCCGGGTCCGCCGCGGGTTCAGGAACCTGCGCGCGAAGACGGGCACGCCAGCCAGTGCGCCAAAACCCACCCGCCGCGGCCCAGGCCGACCGCTCGGCTCGAAGAACCGGCGGCCCGCCACCCGTTACGACGTCGGACGCGTCCTCGCCACCGGCGAGGCATACAGTCGCCCAACCCACCATCAAAGGGGAACAAAGCCCAGACGTGTCACGACTGACGCAACAACGCGGCAGGCGGATCTCGCCCATCCAGTACATCAACCCACGTGACTACAGACTGAGACGGATCAACACCCAGCAGGAACACCGTCTCCGCTTCACGTTCCAGTGCGATGACCCACGGCGATGGCGTCCCATCCGGAGCAGTCAACACATAGTTGCGGCAGATCCCGTGAACGGGCAGGCTCGAGATCGAGTCCGAGATCGGGTCTCCCGGATGTGAGTCCCGCAGCAGGGCAACTATCTCGCCAACGAGATCAGGACAGACATCCACCAGGCGCAACAGGTTCTTCTCGGGACTCATGCGGGACTCCATGCCTGTAGGGCTCGGAAAGTCATCGCTGCAGTTCATGCCGCATAGCGGTACTCGTTGATGATGCCGCCGAGGACGCGGGTGCGCAGGAGCCTGCGCCCGTCGAAGCGGCGGACAGGGGCAGGCTGCGCACTCACATCGGGTGGCCGCTGATCCCGAGCCCGATGAGGCCGATGCCCGTTGTAGTGATCCTGATATTCGGCCAGGACCCGTCGCGCGTGAGCCTCGTTCAGCACCAGAACATGATCCAGTACCTCACGGCGGACCGTGCCGATCACCCGCTCACAGTGGGCGTTCATACGGGGTGCTCGTGGGGCACTGAGCAGGACGTCCATGTCCTCGGACTCGAAGACGGCATCGAAGGACATCGTGTACTTGGCGTCTCGGTCCCGCAGCAGGAAGCGCAGGAACTCCACGCGGGTCCCGAGGTCGGTGGCGAGGTTGCGGGCCTGCTGCGTGGCCCACTGCCCGGTCGGATGCCGGGTCACCCCGGTGATGTGCAGCCTCCTGGTGCCGTGCTCGAGGAACGCCATGGCATACAGGCGCGTGCCCAGCACCGTGTCCACGTGGAAGAAGTCCGCCGAGATGATCCCCTCGGCCTGAGCAGTGAGGAAGTCCCGCCAACTCGGACCCGACCGGCGCGGGGCCGGATCGATGCCGGCCGCGTGCAGGATCTCCCAGACCGTGGACGGTGCGATCGAATGGCCCAACCGTACAAGTTCACCCTGGATCCGGCGGTGGCCCCACCGCGGATTCTCGCCCGCCAGCCGCAGCACCAGCTTCGTCAGCGCGGCAGCAGTCGGCGGCCTACCGGTACGACCGCGCCGGGCAGAGCAGTCCCACTTCCTCGCCATCAATCTGCGGTGCCAGGCCAACAGCGTCCCCGGCACAACCGGGAAGACCTCCGCCCAACGACGACGCGGGACCAGCGAAGACAACGCCGACAACCAGAACCGGTCGACCGGCTCATAGCGCACCGGACCAGTGATCTGACGCCGCAGCACCGCATTCTCGTGCCGCAGCACCAACAACTCGACATCCTTCGCCGTGTCCCGACGCACCAACACCCCTGGTATCGAGAGCAACGTGCGAGTAGCGCGGTACAGCAACGAAACGATCACCCGCGCATCATGCCAGCAACCCCACGAACACCACCTGACCAGCAACGATGATTTTTCGAGCCCCACAGGCTCCAGGGAAACTTTGCGACCTTCTCCAGCTCGATCAGCATCGTTCGATCATGCAGCATCCGAGTTCCTTCCGGAACCCGTGAAGTTTCGGCACTGCCTGGCACAGGTTCGCCGGAACATGTGCGCTTTGGAGAACGACTCGTTGGAGGCGATGGCGACGCTGTTCTTCTCCTCTCGTTCGGTCAGGACCTGGAAGAGGAGTTCGGCGCCGCGTCGGTCGAGTTCCATGTAGCCGAGTTCGTCGATGCAGAGGAGATCGACGCGGCCGTAGCTGTTGGACGACTCTCTGGGTGGTGATGAGAAGGGGTGACGGCGACACTTTCGTTGGGCACGGGCTGTGGTCGTGTCTGGAGTCGTGCTGTCTCTTCATCCGCGACGACACGGTGAAGACGAACGCGTTGTCGCTAGGTCATCTACAAACCGGCGTACGGGTTCGAGTCGGAGCCCAGGCACCGTCGCACGCTTCGTCAACCGCTGCGGATCATGGCCTCTTCACGGCCTCGACGGCACAAAGCCACGATCTGCTCGCCGGATCTCTGCGGATGTCAGGACGGCGTATGCGGCGCCGACGAAGAGCAAGCCTGGGATCGCGAACATGCTGCGCTGATCACTCTCCAGGACTGCCTCGTACTGGCTCTGGGTGATCTCTACCGTGCCGCGCGCATGCGGCGTTGTGTCGAGGGCGAAGTAGCGGCCGTCCTTTACCTCGGCCGACTGCAAGTTCCTCTCTGCGGCCATACTGACGATGATCATCGCGACGCCCGCCATGGCCAATGTCGCAAGCCCCAGCTGAACCTTGCTGGAGAGGCACCGGAAGGCCAGCCACATCGAGTGCCGGTCCGCGCGCGTCAAGAACATACGTACCCAGGCAGATATGAAGATCGGGAAGAGCAGCACGACAATCACTGGCATCAGCCACCTCGACCCGCTTATCGGCAAGGAACCAGGAAGCCAGGTGAGCGCGGCCAGCACCAACAGTGCGGTGCCCAGCGCGGTAGCGATTCCGCCGTGCAATTTGAATGTCCACCCCATAGTCCGCAGCTTGGCACAGGAACAGTTCCAAGTCGTTGCCGGACCCCGGCAACAATGGCCGTCCCCCAGGGGCGACAGGCGATCTGGATCTCTTCGTCCCGATACAGGTTGAGTGAAGGCGAGTTCGCCTTGAGTGACATGGTCCTTTGGTGTTTGGGCAGGCTGGCGGTACTTCGTCCGTGCTCGGTGCCGGAGCACATCGTGGCTGCGGAGGCTGCGGAGGCTGCGGAGGCTGCTGTGCTGATCGTGGACGCGGATGTGCTGTTGGTGGAACGGCAGCTGCGAGCCGGTCGGCTGGTGTGTCCCGTGTGTTCGTCTGTCCTGGCCCCGTGGGGTCATGGCCGGCCGCGGGAGATTCGGGGTGATCTTGGGGCCCGGCTGTTTCTGCGGCCACGCCGTACGCGTTGCTCGGACTGCAAGGTCACCCACGTGCTCTGGCGGAAGCATTTTGGCCGCGGCGGGCGGATGCGGCCGAGGTAATCGGGGCGGGGCTGGACATAGCCGCCCTGGGCATGGGCCACCGCCAGGTCGCCGCCCGTCTGGGCTTGGCCGAGGGCACGGTCCGTGGCTGGCTGCGGGCGTTCGCCGGGCGGGCGGAGGCCGTGCGCCGGCACTTCACCGTCGCTCTGGTCGCGCTCGCGGACGACCCGGTGATGCCGGATGCGGCGCCTTCGACGTTCGCCGACGCCGTCTCGGCGGTCGCGGCCGCCAGCAGACGTGGAACTGGGCCGTGCCGCTCGGCGCGGACCGCCCCGCCCCAGCGGCACCCGGCCCACCGCGACCGAACTCGAACTGCTGGGAAGCTCCTCGCCTCGGGGTGTCCCTGCGCACCGTCCGACGCCAGATGTCCGCCCTGATGGAGCGCCTCCACGCGACGAGCCGCTTCGAGGCCGGCCCCAGAGTGGCGCAGCAGGACCGTCTCCGGGCGGGGCAGGGTTTCGGTGGTGGCGCCGGGGACGGCTTCGGCGGTATCCCGGACCGGCATGTCTGCCAGCCGGGGTGGCGCGGCTGATTCGGCTGCTGCTCCTGGCCCTTGGCCACGATTCCCTCAACGCCGACCTGAGCCCACTGCCGCATCCTCCCCGCGCCTGACCTGGATCGGCGGTGGTCGGTGTCAGCGCCCCGGGGCGGCGGTGCCTGCCCTCCGGCGGCAGTCTGCACCGGGCGTGCGGGGCGGGCGCGATGATCCCGCGTGGGTTCCCGCAGCCGGAAGCAGCGCCACGGGCGGAGCGTCCGGGTGCGCCCGGTGCAGGCACGGGCGGGGCGCCCCCATGCGCGGCGGCGGCCTTGTGCGGCCGAGTGCGCCCTGGCGGGTTCGCGGTAGCTTGCTGCGCTCTGAAGGCTCGGGTCGGCTGCGGGGCGCGGGGGAGCCATGACGTCCCGGACACGCCGTACCGCCGCCACCGGTGGCCACCGCAGCGCCTGATGACACGTTGGTCCCGGCAACGGGGCATGTCTGTCAGGGCCGGGGGTCCTAGGGCCTGTGTGATGTCGTGATCATTCGGGAGCCTTCAGCAGGTCGTCGATCCAGATCATTGCGGCGCGGAGGTGGAGGCCGGCGAGGTAGCT
>NZ_JBEXOV010000061.1:0-46145 GCF_040611715.1 Streptomyces sp. NPDC006544
GCGGTCTCGATGGTGCGGATGTCGCGGACCAGCCGGGTCAGGCCGCCGGGCTCGACGGACGCGGCCTGGTCGGAGCCCCACATCGCCCGGTCGAGCGCAGCCGCCGAAAGGGACCCCGCCGGGCCGCCCGCGGGATCCTCGCCGGCCCCGCCCCTCCCCGACGACTCCGCCGCCGGACTGGTCGCCGCGCTCGCGTTCCCGGAGCGGGTGGCGAAGGCCAAGGGCCAGGGCGCCTTCCTCATGGCCTCGGGGACCGCCGCCGAGCTCTCCGACGGGTCGGCGCTGCGCAGCGCTCCCTGGCTGGCCGTCGCCGTCGCCGACAGGCCCCCGCACTCCGCGTCCGCCCGCGTCCGGCTCGCGGCCCTCGTCGACGAGGACACCGCCAGGGCGGCCGCCGGCCACCTGTTCCGCTCGGGCGAGGAGGTCCACTGGGAGGACGGGGACCTCGTCGCCCGGAGCGTCACCCGCCTCGGTGCCGTCGAGCTCGCCGCTCGACCCCTGCGCGACCCCGACCGGGCCCTCGTCCGGGCCGCCCTCCTCGACGGGCTGCGCGCCGAGGGGCTGGGCCTGTTGCGCTGGACCCCGGACTCACGCGCGCTCCGGGCCCGGCTCGGATTCCTGCACCGCACGCTCGGCGGCGCCTGGCCCGACGTGGCCGACGACGCCGTGCTGCTGGCGCGCGCCGACGACTGGCTGGAGCCCGAGCTGTCGCGGGCCCGGCGCCGCGGCGACCTCGCGCGGATCGACGCCGGGCAGGCGCTGAACCGGCTGCTGCCCTGGTCCACCGGCGAAGCCGGCCGGCTCGACGAGCTGGCTCCGGAGCGGATCGAGGTGCCCAGCGGATCGCGGATCCGCGTGGACTACGCCGCCGAGCACGGGCAGCCCGTACTCGCCGTCAAGCTCCAGGAAGTGTTCGGGCTGGCCGAGACCCCCCGGGTCGCGGGGGTTCCCGTACTCGTCCACCTGCTGTCGCCGGCCGGCCGGCCCGCCGCCGTCACCGCCGACCTGGCGTCGTTCTGGCGGGGCGGCTACCGCGCCGTCCGCGCCGAGCTGCGCGGCCGCTACCCCAGGCACCCCTGGCCGGAGGATCCGGCGACCGCCGAGCCCACCCGGCACACCAACGCCCGGCTCAGGCGGTGACGGGGGCCGGCGGACCGTCCTCGGGGCGTCGCCGGCCGCGCGCCTCCAGCCACAGGGCGACCCCGAGGAGCGCGAGCCCGCCGGCCGCGAGGCCGACCGGCGCGTAGGTGTGCAGCGCGAGCACCTTGGTCCGGTTCGACTTGACCAGCTCGACGGTGTGGTCGCTGTAGTCCTCGCGCATCTTCACGTGCCCCGCGAAGACGGTGAGCTTGCCGTCGGGTCCGCCGGACGCGATGCCGCCGCGCATCTCCTGCTGGATCTCCTGCTCGGCGTTGACGGGCGCCCCGGTCACCGGGTCGACCCAGAACATCGCCTTGGTGGAGTACCAGAGGCTGGTGCCGGTGGTCTGCTCGAAGGTCGCGGGGTCGATGCCCTCGATCGGCATCTTCTTCGGCAGCGAGACCTTCGTCCAGGGGATGGTCTGCTCGTAGTAGTAGACGTCCATGCCCTTGAACGTGCGCGGGCCGACGTAGTGGATGGGCGAGGAGCTGCGGGTCTGCGCGTCGAAGTACAGGTAGTCGCGCGGCTCGGTGAAGAACGGCCATTTGAACTCGATGCCCTCGCGCCTGACCGCGTCCCCGTCCACGGATTCGCCGGTGGCGTGGACCGGGTCCTGGGAGTGGGCGTCGAAGATGTAGCGCTCGGGTATCTGGGAGACCATCTTCCCGTCCGGACCCATGATGTAGGTCAGCGTGTCCCAGACGACCACGTCCTTGCCGGCGCCGGCCTCGATCTCCTTCGACGCCTCGACGTTGCCCTTCAGCGTCTGGACGATGGTGACCTTGTCGACCTTCTTCGGCTCCATGCCGGAGGTGTAGTCGAGGAGGGTCGCGTCCTTCGCCTCCAGGACCACCTCCTGGTACTGCTCCGGCGGGATCTTCGCCAGCCGGGGGTACGCGTACCAGCGCAGCAGCGGCGCGAGGGCCGCGCAGAACACGGCGAGGGCTAGCAGGACGAGGCTGGCTCTGCGTCGCATGGCCGGGCCCTCCTCTACTTTCCGGGCGCGGCGGGCGCGGTGGTGAGCAGGGGCTTCGGCGAGGTCTTGCCTTCCGGCGTCCCCATCGCCGTGATGGCGAGGACGAGGAGCACCGCGAGGACGAGACCGCTGGCGGCGGCGACGATTGCGCGCATGCGGGACCTCCGGAATCTGATGGGGCGTCAGGGCGGGGGCACCGTAGCAATGCGGGTGACAGATGAGAACCGTTTGCGCCACCGATCGGGCGGACGAGCGCGACCTCGCCGCCCGTACTCGGGCAGGCGGCTCGGCCGTCACGCCGCCGGTTCGGTCACGCCGCCGGGGTCACGGCGGACGGGGACGGCGTGGGCTTCGGGGACGGGGTGGGCTTCGGGGACGGGGAGGCCGCGGTCGACGAGGTGGGCTTCGGGGTCGGCGTGGGCACCGGCTCGGGCTTCGGCGTGGGGGTGGGGGTCGGAGTCGGAGTCGGCTCCGGCGTGGGGGTCGGCTCCGGCGTGGGGGTCGGCGTGGGGGTCGGCGTGGGGGTCGGCGTGGGGGTCGGCTCCGGCGTAGGAGTCGGCGTGGGCGTCGGCTCCGGCGTAGGTGTCGGCGTGGGATCGGGCGTAGGAGTCGGCGTGGGATCGGGCGTAGGAGTCGGCGTGGGATCGGGCTTCGGCGTGGGGGTGGGCGTGGGCGTGGGGGCGGGCCGCGGGTGCGGGGCCGTCGTCGTGGCCGGGGTGTCGGCGGCGCCGCGGCCGTCCGGGACCACGTGCGTTCCCTTCAGGTAGTACGCGTACCACGACCGCACCGTCCGCAGGTACGCGCCGGACTGGTTGTACGACAGCACGGCCCGGTCCAGATCGGCGTCCGCCCGCAGGTCGCGCGTGCCGGCGCACAGGTAGCGCCCGGCGGCGAGCGCGGCGTCGTACACGTTGTGGGGGTCGCGCTTGCCGTCTCCGTTGCCGTCCTGCCCCCACGAGGCCCACGTGGACGGGATGAACTGCATCGGTCCGACCGCCCGGTCGTACCGCGTGTCCCCGTCGTAGGCACCGCGGTCCGTGTCGGAGATGTTCGCGAAGCCGTTGCCGTCGAGCACCGGGCCGAGGATCGGCCGCAGCGTCGTACCGGCGGCGTTGACCTGGCCGCCGCGCGCCTGGCCCGACTCGACCTTGCCGATCGCGGCGAGGAGCTGCCAGCGCAGCCCGCACCCCGGGTCGCTCGCGCCGACCGTCTGCTCCGCGTGCCGGTACGCGGCGAGCACGCTCGCCGGTATCCCCTGCGCGGCCTGCGCCCCGCCCAGGGCGACGGGCTCGTTGCGCGGCGCCTCCTGCCCGGCGGCCTGCTGCGCGGGCTGCGCCGCCACCCCGTCCTCGCCCAGCAGCACGGCCGGCGGCTCGGGGCTCACGAGCGGGGGGAGCGCGGTGAAGTAGGAGGTGTCCCCGGCGGCGCCGTCGGCCGGCGCCCCGGCCGGCGGGGCGCCCCCGCCCGCCGCGGCCGTCCGCTCGCGGTGGTCCGCGACGGGCCCCTGAGAGGCCGTCAGCGCGGCAGCCGCCAGCGCGGCGACCAGGACGGCCGCCCCGCCCTTGCCCGCCGCCCTGGCGAAGCCGGCCGCCATCCGCGCCCGTATCCGTATCCGTATCCGAACCGCCATGAGCCGGAACCCCCTCCCCCTCGACGTCCGCGTGACCCTACGTCAACTCGCTGCGCAGGGCACGTATCGCGAGCCGGAATTCACGACTTCCCCACGAGTTCCGCAGGCCACCCATACTGGGCGCACTGTCCGCAGAACCCCTTACGAGGTGTCATGCCGTTCACTCTCAGCCACGCGGCCGCCGTCCTTCCGGCCATCCGGCGGACCGGGCGCGCCCGGGGCCCGCTCGTCGGATCGGCGCTGGTCCTCGGCTCGTTCGCGCCGGACACCTTCTACTTCGCGGACACGGTCGTCCCGGGCGTCAAGCCGTACGGCGCGTTCACGCACGCTCCGGTGGGGGTGCTGACCGCGGACGCCGTGCTGACCTTGGCCCTCGCGGCGTGCTGGCTGCTGTTGCGCGAACCGCTGATCGCCCTCCTGCCGCGCGCCCGGCGGGGCCCGGTCCACGCGTTCGTGCGGGGCGAGCACTGGCGGGAGCGCCGACTGCCCTCGCTCGCCCTGTGGTTCTACCTCTCGTCGGTGGCCGGCTCCCTCACGCACATCGTGTGGGACAGCTTCACGCACGTGGACCGCTGGGGCATGCGCGCCCTGCCGCGGCTCGGCGACCCCCTCGCCTTCGGCCTGCCGCTCTACTCCTACCTGCAGTACGGGTCCTCGGCCGTCGCCGCCTGCGCGCTGCTCTGGTTCACGGCGACGGCCCTGCGCCGGCTGCCGCCGTCCCCCGCGCCCGCGTCCGTACCCGTACTGCGCCGGGCGGAGGTCTGGGGCGCGGCGCTGCTCGTCGTGGTGTGCGTGGGGGTCTGCGTGACGGTGCGCGTGCTCCGCTTCTACACCTTCTTCGACCGGATCCGTACGCCGCTCGACATCATCCCGACCGTCTGCTTCGGCGCGGGCGGCGGCCTGTGCGTGGCCCTCCTGCTCTACGGGGTCCTCGTACGGCTGCTCCACCGCGGCGGACGCGGTGACGGCGGGCGCCGTGTGGCCGAGGACGGGGAAACGCGGACGCCCGTCCCCACCGCCTAGCGGGAACGGGCGTCCGCGGCTGGCCGGAAGGATCAAGGATCCGCAGGCCGGTACGGACATCAGTGCGCGGCGGACTCCCAGTCGGGGCCGACGCCCACGGACACGTCGAGCGGGGCGCGGAGGTCGACGGCGTCGGCCATCTCGCGGCGCACCAGTTCCTCCACCGCCTTCCGCTCGCCCGGGGCGATCTCCAGCACGATTTCGTCGTGGACCTGGAGCAGCAGCCGCGACTTCAGCCCGGCTCCGGTGATCGCCTTGTCGACGCGCAGCATCGCGACCTTGACGATGTCGGCGGCGGTGCCCTGGATCGGGGCGTTCAGCGCCATCCGCTCGGCGGCCTCCCGGCGCTGGCGGTTGTCGCTGTTGAGGTCGGGCAGGTACCGGCGGCGGCCGAGGATGGTCGCCGTGTACCCGGTGGCGCGGGCCTCCTCGACCACGCGGCCCAGGTAGTCCCGGACGCCTCCGAACCGCTCGAAGAAGGTCTCCATCAGGCCGCGGGCCTCGCCGGGCTCGATGTTCAGCTGCTGGGCCAGGCCGAACGCGGAGAGCCCGTAGGCCAGGCCGTAGGACATGGCCTTGATCTTGCGCCGCATCTCGGCGTCGACCGCGGACCGTTCGACGCCGAACACCTGGGAGGCGACGGTGGTGTGCAGGTCCTCGCCCGTCAGGAACGCCTCGATCAGGCCCTCGTCCTCGGAGAGGTGGGCCATGACGCGCAGCTCGATCTGGCTGTAGTCGGCGGTCATGAGGGACTCGAAGCCCTCGCCGACGACGAAGCCGCGGCGGATCGCGCGGCCCTCGTCGGTGCGCACCGGCACGTTCTGCAGGTTGGGGTCGGTGGAGGACAGGCGCCCGGTCGCGGCGACGGTCTGGCTGAAGCTGGTGTGCACGCGGCCGTCGGCGGCGACCGTCTTGACCAGGCCCTCGACGGTGACGCGCAGCTTGGCCTGCTCCCGGTGACGGAGCATGATCACCGGGAGTTCGTGGTCGGTCTGCGCGGCCAGCCAGGCCAGCGCGTCCGCGTCCGTGGTGTAGCCGGTCTTGGTCTTCTTCGTCTTCGGCAGGTCCAGCTCGCCGAAGAAGACCTCCTGGAGCTGCTTGGGCGAGCCGAGGTTGAACTCGTGGCCGACCGCCGCGTGCGCCTCCTTCACCGCCTGCTGCACGGCCGCGCCGAACTGCTGCTCCATGGCCTCGAGGTGGCTGCGGTCGGCGGCGATCCCGGACCGCTCCATCCGGGCCAGCAGCTCGGAGGTGGGCAGCTCCATGTCGTGGAGCAGTCCGGCCGCGCCCACCTCGAGCAGCTTGACCGCGAAGGCGTCGCCGAGGTCCAGGACGGCGCGGGCCTGCGCCATCAGGGCCTCCGCCTCGGCGGTGTCGTCGGCGCCGAAGGCGAGCTGGCCGTCGGCGGCGGCCGGCGCCAGCTCCCGGTGCAGGTACTCCTGGGACAGCACGTCGAGCGCGAAGGAGCGGCGGCCCGGCTTGACGAGGTAGGCGGCGAGCGCGGTGTCCATGGCGACGCCGGCCAGGGTCCAGCCGTGCTCGGGGAACACCCGCATCAGGGCCTTGGCGTTGTGCACCGCCTTCGGCTTGCCGGCGTCGGCGGCCCAGGCGGCGAAGGCCTGCTCGTCGGCGGCGTCCAGCGCGGTCGGCTCGAACCATGCGGCCGCGCCGTCGGCCGAGGCCAGCGCGATCTCCGAGACGTTGCCGGTGCCGAGCGCCCAGGTGTCGACGGTGCGGACGCCGAGCGGGGCGCCCCCGTGGATCTCCAGCCACGGCGCCAGCTCGCCGGCGCCCAGGACGGAGCCGTCGAGCTCCACGGCGGGCGCCACCGGGGCGGGGGCCTGCGCCTCGGCCGCGCCCGGGTCGACGGCGAGGAGCCGCTCGCGCAGCGAGGTGTTGCGGATCTCCAGCACGTCCAGCACGCCGGTGACGGCGGTCCGGTCGTAGGGGACCCGGGCCAGGTCGGCGGGGGTCCGGGGCAGCGCGACGTCCTTGACCATCTCGGTCAGGACCCGGTTGAGCTTCACGGCCTCCAGGTGGTCCCGGAAGTTCTGCCCGGCCTTGCCCTTGACCTCCTCGGCGCGCTCGACGAGCTCCTTGAACGACCCGAACTGGGTGATCCACTTGGCGGCGGTCTTCTCGCCGACGCCCGGGATCCCGGGGAGGTTGTCGGACGGGTCACCGCGCAGCGCCGCGAAGTCCGGATACTGCTGGGGGGTGAGCCCATACTTCTCCTCGACCTTCTCCGGAGTGAAGCGGGTCAGCTCGGAGACGCCCTTGGTCGGGTAGAGCACGGTGGTGTGCTCGGAGACCAGTTGGAAGGAGTCCCGGTCACCGGTGACGATCAGGACGTCGAAGCCGAGGGCCTCCGCCTGCGTGGCCAGCGTCGCGATCACGTCGTCGGCCTCGAAGCCGTCGACCGCGAACCGCGGCACGCTCATCGCGTCGAGGAGCTCGCCGATCAGCTCGACCTGCCCCTTGAACTCGTCTGGGGTCTTGGAGCGGTTCGCCTTGTACTCGGGGAACTCCGTCGAGCGCCACGTCTTGCGGGACACGTCGAACGCCACCGCGAAGTGCGTGGGCGCCTCGTCGCGCAGCGTGTTCGCCAGCATCGAGGCGAACCCGTAGATGGCGTTGGTCGGCTGTCCCGTCGCGGTCGTGAAGTTCTCCGCGGGCAGCGCGAAGAACGCCCGGTACGCCAGGGAGTGCCCGTCCATGAGCATCAGGCGGGGGCGGTCCGCTGCGGTCGGCTGGTCGGTCTTCTTCGATGCTGAATCTGCCACGCCCCCGATCCTAGGCGGCCCCACCGACAATTCCGGCGTCGGCGATGTCGGAGGTCCGTGACAGGATCGGATGTGTACGCACGTGCGGGGACATGCGCGGGGACACGCACCTCCGTCCGCTCCCCCCGCAGGCGTACGCGCACACGCGCGGCGACGACGCCGCGCCGCTCGACAGCTCGAAGGGGAGCGACATGGCCGCCAAGCCGCCCGCAGGGGATCCCGTACAGGACGCACCGCAGGTCGCGCCCCCCAAGCACGCGGCCGCCGGCCTGCCCGCCATCGGGCACACCCTGAAGATCGCGCAGCAGCAGATGGGGCTGGCCCGCACCGCCCGCACCCTCCTCAAGGTCAACCAGAAGGACGGCTTCGACTGCCCCGGCTGCGCCTGGCCCGAGGGAGACAAGCGGCACACCGCCGAATTCTGCGAGAACGGCGCCAAGGCCGTCGCCGAGGAGGCCACGCTGCGCCGGGTCACCCCCGAGTTCTTCGCCGCGCACCCGCTGGGCGACCTGGCCGGCCGCTCCGGCTACTGGCTGGGACAGCAGGGCCGCATCACCCAGCCCATGCTGCTCGAAGCGGGCGGCGACCGGTACGAGCCGGTCAGCTGGGAGCGGGCCTTCGCGGTCGTCGCGGAGGAACTGCGCGCCCTGGACTCCCCCGACGAGGCCCTCTTCTACACCTCGGGCCGCACCAGCAACGAAGCCGCGTTCCTCTTCCAGCTCTTCGTCCGCGAGTTCGGCACCAACAACCTCCCGGACTGTTCCAACATGTGCCACGAGTCCTCGGGCTCCGCGCTGAACGAGACGATCGGCGTCGGCAAGGGCAGCGTGTCCCTCGAAGACCTCCACCAGGCCGACCTGATCATCGTCGCCGGACAGAACCCGGGCACCAACCACCCCCGGATGCTGTCCGCGCTGGAGAAGGCCAAGTCCGCCGGCGCGAAGATCATCTCGGTGAATCCGCTCCCCGAGGCCGGCATGGAGCGGTTCAAGAACCCCCAGAGCCCCCTCGGCATGCTCAAGGGCGCCGCCCTCAACGACCTCTTCCTCCAGATCCGCATCGGCGGCGACCAGGCCCTCTTCCGCCTCCTCAACAAGCTCGTCCTGGAAACGGACGGCGCGACCGACGAGGCCTTCATCCGCGAGCACACCCACGGGTACGAGGAGTTCGCGGCCGCCGCCAAGGACACCGACTGGGCCGAGACCCTCACCGCGACCGGCCTGACCCGCCCCGACATCGAGCGCGCCCTCGCCATGGTCCTGGCCTCGAAGCGCACCATCGTCTGCTGGGCCATGGGCCTCACCCAGCACAAGCACTCCGTCGCCACCATCCGCGAGGTCGTCAACCTCCTCCTCCTGCGCGGGAACATCGGCCGCCCCGGCGCCGGCGTCTGCCCCGTCCGCGGCCACTCCAACGTGCAGGGCGACCGCACCATGGGGATCTTCGAACGCCCCGCAGCGGCCTTCCTCGACGCCCTCGACAAGGAATTCGGCATCACCTCGCCCCGCGAGCACGGCTTCGACGTCGTCCGCTCCATCCAGGCCCTGCGCGACGGCGAGGCCAAGGTGCTCTTCGCCATGGGCGGCAACTTCGTCGGCGCCACCCCCGACACCGAGGTCACCGAGGCCGCGATCCGCCGCGCCTCCCTGACCGTGCACGTCTCCACCAAACTCAACCGCTCCCACGCGGTCACCGGCCGACGCGCCCTGATCCTGCCCACCCTCGGCCGCACCGACAAGGACGTCCAGGCCGCCGGCAAGCAGTTCGTGACCGTCGAGGACTCCATGGGCATGGTCCACTCCTCGCGCGGCAACCTCGCCCCCGCCTCCCCGCACCTGCTCTCCGAGCCCGCGATCGTGGCCCGCACGGCCCGCGCCGTCCTCGGCGAGGCCTCCCGGACCCCCTGGGAGGAATTCGAACGGGACTACGCCGCCATCCGCGACCGGATCTCCCGCGTCGTCCCCGGCTTCGAGGACTTCAACGCCCGCGTCTCCCGCCCCGGCGGCTTCCAGCTCCCGCACGCCCCGCGCGACGAGCGCCGCTTCCCCACGAAGACCGGCAAGGCCAACTTCACCGCCGCACCCGTGGAGTACCCGCGCGTCCCGGCCGGCCGGCTGCTCCTGCAGACGCTGCGCAGCCACGACCAGTACAACACCACCATCTACGGCCTCGACGACCGCTACCGCGGCATCACCGGCGGCCGCCGCGTCGTCATGGTCAACCCCGAGGACGCGGCCGAGCTCGGACTCGCCGACGGCTCGTACACCGACCTCGTCAGCGAATGGCGCGACGGCGTCGAGCGGCGCGCCCCCGGCTTCCGCGTCGTCCACTACCCCACCGCCCGCGGCTGCGCCGCCGCCTACTACCCCGAGACCAACGTGCTGGTGCCCCTCGACTCCACCGCGGACACCAGCAACACCCCCGCGAGCAAGTCCGTCGTCGTGCGCTTCGAAGCGGCCTGATAGAACGACCCGAGGACAAGATGGTTAACGAACGTTGACGAACGGAGTCGGCCCATGGGCGAGCAGCACGCGGTGAAGTTCCCGCAAGAGGTCCTCGACGAGTACACGGCCCTGGGCATCGACCTGCCCGCGCTGTTCTCGGCGGGGGACCTCGGGAAGCGGATGGACATCCGGATCCTCGAGGCATCCGCCGAGCGCGTCGTCGCCACCATGCCCGTCGAGGGCAACACCCAGCCCTACGGGCTCCTCCACGGCGGGGCCTCCGCCGTGCTCGCCGAGACCATCGGCTCGGTCGGCGCCATGATGCACGGCGGCATCACCAAGATCGCCGTCGGCGTCGACCTGAACTGCACCCACCACCGCGGCGCCCGCTCCGGCCTGGTCACCGGCGTCGCCACCCCCGTCCACCGGGGCCGCTCCACCGCCACCTACGAGGTCGTCGTCACCGACGAGCAGGACCGCCGGGTCTGCACCGCCCGCCTCACCTGCCTGCTGCGCGACGCGGGACCGCAACAGGACGGCAACAACTAGCCGTTGCCCTCCTCGCGGCGCCGGTCTAGCGTGCCCGCATGGGATCCGCACCGGCGCCGCGGCGCGCCTCGGCCGCGGCCGCCACGACGGCGCTGCTGACCGCCGCACTGCTCGGCTGCGGCTCCGGACCGGCTACCGGCTCCGGAGCCGCGAGCGCGGCCGGACAGCCCACGGCCGCCCGGGCCGGAAGCCCTCCCGGCGATCCCTCCGGCTCCTCCGACCGCGCCGCGCGACCGGGCACCGCCCCGGCCCCGGAGCCCACCCCGCCCCAGCGGCTGTGCTCCGACCTGATCACCCACTGGGCCGGCGTGATCCTCGACGCCGGCGACGGCCCCGACGCCGTCCACCTCGACTACCAGTCGATGGGACTGTCCGGCGGCCAGAACGAGATCCTGCTCACCGTCCTCACCGCGGCCCGCGCCGAGGCGCGCGCCGAGGGTCCGGCCGCCGCCCGCGAGCTCACCGCCCGCGAGGCCGGGCGGCTCTGCGCGGAGCGCTACCGCTCCGGCGTCCCGACCGGCGGGCCCTGGCAGTGAGCGGCGCCATCGGCCCGCTCGAGCCCGGAGAGGGCACCGAGGCCCACGACGGCCCGCGCCCCGGCGCCCGTACGCCCCACCTCACCGACGGCCGCGCCGACCGCTTGTCCCGGCGGGCCCGGGAGGTCTACGCGGGCCACCGGCGGGCCGTGCTCGCCGCGGGGGCGCTGCTCTGCGCGTCGGCCGTGGCCGCCACGGGCGCCGCGCTGTACGCGGCCCGGCCCCGGCCCGTCGCGCACCCGCCCCCCGCGCCCTCCCAGGTCTTCTCCCTGACCTACGTCGGCCCGGTGGACCCGGCACCCTCCGGCAGCGCCTTCGTGTTCACCGTGCGTGTGCGCACGGCCGTCGGTCCGGCCGTCACGCTGGAGCGGTTGTCGCAGCCTTCCCGCGGCTTGAAAGTGATCGTCGAGCCACTGCTTCCGGCCACCGTCGCCGCCGGCGAAACGCGCGACCTGCTCGTGCGGATTCAGGTGACTGACTGCGTGCATGTAGCACGGAATTCTGGACTGCCCTTCCTGGAAGTAACCCTGAGTAATAAATTCCAGAAGGAAGAGCACGGCTACATCCCCGGTGACCGATATGCCGGTGATCTCTCCGTCGCCCTGACCAGGGCCTGTCCCGAAGTCCGAGACACGGGCACCCAGACGCCGTCATGACCAAAAGGCCTAAGAGTCCTGGCGCGACAGGACCCATACCGCCCCACACTCCTCACCGGTCTCAGCATGCGGACAAGACGAACCGGCCGGAATTCCCCCGTTCCACCCGCAGAGATCCGCTATGTATTACGCCGTGGCATAACAAGAGAGTCACATCATTGGCCTGAGCCCTCCATAACGTCCCAAGACCCGCTTAGAGTCACGGCCAGTCACCGCGACCGCCGGATTCACTTCAGTTCGGTTCCCCGCGTGAGACACGGTGCGCCCCACGGGGGGCGCAACGCCAGGAAAGGACTGATCGTGCGTCAGCGTTCTCTCATTGCCGTGACCGCCGCGCTCGCTGCGGGCGCCCTCACCCTCACCGCCTGCGGTTCGCGTGACGACAAGGCCGGCGACAACGCCGGCGGCGGCGGCGACATCACGGTCGTCATCGGCGTCGACTCCCCGCTCACCGGCGACCTCTCGGCCCTCGGCCTCGGCATCAAGAACTCCGCCGACCTCGCCGCCAAGCAGGCCAACGAGAAGAAGTACGTCAAGGGCGTCACCTTCAAGGTCCAGGCCCTCGACGACCAGGCCCAGGCCTCCTCCGGCCAGCAGAACGCCACCAAGCTCGTCGCCGACAAGGACGTCCTCGGCGTCGTCGGCCCGCTGAACTCCTCCGTCTCGGAGTCCATGCAGAAGGTCTTCGACGACGCCAAGCTCGTCCAGATCTCCCCCGCCAACACCAGCCCCTCCCTCACCCAGGGCCCCAAGTGGGCCACGGGCGAGAAGGTCCGCACCTACAAGAGCTACTTCCGCACCGCCACCACGGACGCCATCCAGGGCCCGTTCGCGGCGCAGTACCTCTTCAACAAGGCCGGCAAGAAGAAGGTCTTCGTCATCGACGACAAGAAGACCTACGGCGCGGGCCTCGCCGGCACCTTCAAGGGCGAATTCACCAAGCTCGGCGGCCAGGTCGTCGGCGAGGGCCACATCGACCCGGAGAGCAAGGACTTCTCCGCCGTCGTGACCCAGGTCAAGAGCTCCGGCGCCGAGGTCGTCTACTACGGCGGCGAGTACCCCGCAGCCGGCCCCCTCAGCAAGCAGATCAAGGCCTCCGGCACCAACATCCCGCTCGTCGGCGGCGACGGCATCTACGACAAGAAGTACGTCGAGCTCGCCGGTGACGGCGCCACGGGCGACCTCGCCACCTCGGTCGGCGCCCCCGTCGAGAGCCTGCCCTCCGCCAAGGACTTCGTCGCCAACTACACCAAGGCCGGGTACAAGGAAGCCTTCTCCGCCTACGGCGGCTACTCCTACGACTCCGCCTGGGCCGTCATCGAGGCCGTCAAGTCCGTCGTCGACGCCAACAACGGCAAGCTCCCCGCCGACGCCCGCGC
Organism: Streptomyces sp. NPDC006544; assembly: GCF_040611715.1. Taxonomy (NCBI): domain Bacteria; kingdom Bacillati; phylum Actinomycetota; class Actinomycetes; order Kitasatosporales; family Streptomycetaceae; genus Streptomyces; species Streptomyces sp. NPDC006544. The sequence goes on from NZ_JBEXOV010000061.1 coordinate 13,117, forward strand.
CAAGGTCCTCGCCGCCGTCCAGGGCGTGTCCTTCGAGGGTGTGACCGGCAAGGTCTCCTTCGACGAGTTCGGCGACGCCACCAACAAGCAGCTCACCGTCTACAAGGTCGAGGGCAGCGACTGGAAGTCCGTCGAGTCCGGCACCTTCGGCGGCTGACCTCCCCTCCCACCCACCGGTAGCCGGTAGTCCGCTCGAACGGCCGGCCACCGGAGCACCACCCACACCTTGGCCGCGCGGGGCGCGCACAAAAGCGCCCCGCGCGGTGTCACATCCGTCGAAAGACTCGGAGGACCTGCGGTGCACGAACTGCCGCAACAGCTGGTCAACGGCCTGCTACTGGGATCCATGTACGGGCTCGTCGCCATTGGCTACACGATGGTCTACGGCATCGTCCAGCTCATCAACTTCGCGCATGGCGAGATCTTCATGACCGGCGGATTCGGGGCACTCACCGTCTGGCTGATGCTCCCCGGGGGCACCACCATGTGGATCGCCCTCCCGCTCATGCTCATAGGCGCGATCATCGTCGCCACCCTCATAGCAGTCGGCGCCGAACGCTTCGCGTACCGCCCACTGCGCAGCGCACCCCGCCTCGCCCCGCTCATCACCGCCATCGGCCTCTCCCTCGCCCTCCAGCAGGCGGTATGGGCCTGGTACCCCGACGCGAAGTCCTCCGTAGTCTTCCCCGAGATCCCCGGCGGCCCCTTCAACATCGGCAGCATCACCATCCAGACCGGTGACGTCTTCCTCCTCCTCGCCGCACCCATCTCCATGGCCTTCCTCGGCTTCTTCGTCAAGAAGACCCGCACCGGCCGCGGCATGCAGGCCACCTCGCAGGACCCCGACACCGCCAAGCTCATGGGCATCAACACCGACCGCATCATCACGGTCGCGTTCGCCCTCGGCGCCGCCTTCGCCGCCATCGGAGCCGTCGCCTACGGCCTGAAGTACGGCGAAGTCAACTTCAAGATGGGCTTCCTGCTCGGCCTCAAGGCCTTCACCGCGGCAGTCCTCGGCGGCATCGGCAACATCTACGGCGCCATGATCGGCGGCATCGTCCTCGGCCTCGCCGAGACCCTGACCACCGCCTACGTCGCCGACATCCCGGGCTTCCAGCAGCTCGGCGGACAGTCCTGGGGCAACACCTGGGCGTTCGTCCTCCTCATCCTCGTACTCCTCTTCAGGCCACAGGGCCTGCTGGGCGAACGCGTCGCGGACAGGGCGTGAGAACCATGACGACCACCACCACGGACACCACGACCATGAACGCAGCGCCCAAGCCCAAGGGCTTCATCCCCCTCCCCGAGAAGACGGCCCGCGCGCTCGCCGTCGCCGGAGGCGCCCTCACCGTCGCCTCCTGCTTCCTCTCCTGGACCTGGACCGCCAGGTTCCCCGGCGACCTCACCGTCACCGGATACCCCGGCGGCCTCCAGTGGCTCGTCCTCGTCGGCGGCGCCCTCACCGTCCTCTTCGGCCTCTCCTCCTACGGGGTCAAGGGCCTCCAGTGGCTCACCCCCGCCGGAGCCGACGCGGCGATCAAGCTCTCCGCCCTCGCCGCCTTCGTCACCGCCTGGTACACGATCTTCGCGATCATCAACACCCTCGGGGCCATCGCCGACCTCGAACCCGGCGGATACGTCGTCGCCGCCGTCACCCTGCTCGCCCTCATCGGCGCCCTCGCGCTCCCCTTCGAACGCCCGACCCTCGAAGCGGCCGACCCCGACGACAACGGCTGGGAACAGTTCAAGCACGACGCCCGCAACAAGGTCACCACCGCGAAGGCCGCCTTCGTCTCCGGCCCGGCCAAGCCCGCCCGCGCCCTCCCCGCCTGGGCCGAGATCCTCATGATCACCGGCATCCTCGCGCTCGGCCTCGCCGTCTTCACCTACGGCATCACCACGCCGTACCAGGAACTCTTCATCGGCTTCCTGATCACCGCCGGCTTCGGCTTCTCCGCCGTCAACAAAGCCGGCCTCATGGCACGCGTCACCACACTCACCGCCCGCCACCGCAACGTCGCCCTCATCGGCGCCTTCGCAGCGGCAGCCGCGTTCCCCTTCACCCAGACCGACGACCAGTACGCGACCCTCGGCGTCAACATCCTCATCTTCGCCACCGTCGCACTCGGCCTGAACATCGTCGTCGGCCTCACCGGCCTCCTCGACCTCGGCTACGTCGCCTTCCTCGGCGTCGGCGCCTACACCGCGGCCCTGGTCTCCGGCTCCCCCAACTCGCCCTTCGGCGTGCACCTCCCCTTCTGGGCCGCACTCCTCATCGGCGCAGCGGCCTCCATGGTCTTCGGCGTCCTCATCGGCGCCCCCACCCTGCGCCTGCGCGGCGACTACCTCGCCATCGTCACGCTCGGCTTCGGTGAGATCTTCCGCATCTCCATGAACAACCTCGACGGCGTCTCCGGCCCCGACATCACCAACGGGCCCAACGGCATCGCCAACATCCCCAACGTCGACCTCTTCGGATTCGACTTCGGAGCGACCCACACCATCGCCGGATTCGCCATCGGCCGCTTCGCCAACTACTTCTTCCTGATGCTCCTGATCACCTTCATCGTGGTCATGGTCTTCCGCCGCAGCGCGGAATCCCGCATCGGCCGCGCCTGGGTCGCCATCCGCGAAGACGAGACCGCCGCAGAAGCCATGGGCATCAACGGCTTCCGCGTCAAGCTCATCGCCTTCGCACTCGGTGCCACCCTCGCCGGACTCGCAGGCGCCGTACAGGCCCACGTGAACTACACGGTCACCCCGGACCAGTACGTCTTCGCCAACGCCGTACCCCCGAACTCCGCCTTCCTCCTCGCCGCCGTCGTCCTCGGCGGCATGGGAACCATCTCCGGCCCCCTGGTCGGCGGATCGCTGCTCTTCCTGCTCCCCAACAAGCTCCAGTTCCTGGGCGAGTACCAGCTCCTCACCTTCGGCATCGCCCTCATCATCCTGATGCGCCTGCGCCCCGAAGGCCTCATCCCCAACAAGCGCAACCAGCTCGAACTCCACAAGGACATGGAAGCGCCCACGGTCCTCCCCACGGTCCTCGGCAAGGCAGGGGTCTGACCCATGACGACCACCACCCCCGAAACCCCCGCCACCACGGCGGAGACCGTCCTCGACGCACGCGGCGTCACGATGCGCTTCGGCGGCCTCACCGCCGTCAAGAACGTCGACCTCACCGTGCGCAGCGGCGAGATCGTCGGCCTCATCGGCCCCAACGGCGCCGGCAAGACCACCTTCTTCAACTGCCTCACCGGCCTCTACATCCCCACCGAGGGTGAAGTCCGGTACAAGGGCACGGTCCTGCCCCCCAAGTCCTTCAAGGTCACCGCGGCCGGCATCGCCCGCACCTTCCAGAACATCCGTCTCTTCAACAACATGACGGTCTTGGAAAACGTCCTCGTCGGACGCCACACCCGCACCAAGCAAGGCCTCTGGGCCTCGCTCCTGCGCCTCCCCAGCTTCGGCCGGGAAGAAGCCGCGAGCCGCGAGAAGGCCATGGAACTCCTCGAGTTCATCGGCCTCGCCGACAAGGCCGAACACCTCGCCCGCAACCTCCCCTACGGTGACCAGCGCAAGCTCGAGATCGCCCGCGCCCTCGCCAGCGACCCCGGCCTCATCCTCCTGGACGAGCCCACCGCCGGCATGAACCCGCAGGAGACCCGGACCACCGAAGAACTCATCTTCGCCATCCGGGACCAGGGCATCGCCGTCCTCGTCATCGAGCACGACATGCGCTTCATCTTCAACCTCTGCGACCGCGTCGCCTGCCTCGTCCAGGGCGAAAAGCTCATCGAGGGCACCGCCGCCGAGGTCCAGGGCGACGAACGCGTCATCGCCGCCTACCTCGGCGAACCCTTCGAAGGCGCCCCCGGCGCCGAGGAGGCCGCAGAGGTCGAAGCAGCCGAAGCGCACAGCGAGGCGACGCACGGCGAGGCGACGCACAGCACGACGAGCACGGACGGAGAAGACCGGTGACCGCACTCCTCGAGGTCGAGGACCTCCGCGTCGCCTACGGCAAGATCGAAGCCGTCAAGGGCATCTCGTTCAGCGTCGACGCCGGCCAGATCGTCACGCTCATCGGCACCAACGGCGCCGGCAAGACGACCACCCTGCGCACCCTGTCCGGCCTGATCAAGCCGCGCGGCGGACAGATCAAGTTCCAGGGCAAGTCGCTCAAGAAGATCCCCGCGCACGACATCGTCGCGCTCGGACTCGCCCACTCCCCCGAGGGGCGGCACATCTTCCCGCGCATGACGATCGAGGACAACCTCCTCCTCGGCGCCTTCCTGCGCAAGGACAAGGACGGCATCCACAAGGACGTCCAGCGCGCCTACGACCTCTTCCCGATCCTGGGCGAGCGTCGCAAGCAGGCCGCGGGCACCCTCTCGGGCGGCGAGCAGCAGATGCTGGCCATGGGCCGCGCGCTCATGTCCCGGCCGAAGCTGCTCATGCTGGACGAGCCCTCGATGGGCCTCTCGCCGATCATGATGCAGAAGATCATGGCGACCATCGCGGAGCTGAAGTCCCAGGGCACGACCATCCTCCTGGTCGAGCAGAACGCCCAGGCCGCGCTGTCCCTGGCCGACCGTGGACACGTGATGGAGATCGGCAAGGTCGTCCTGTCGGGCCCGGGCCGCGAGCTCCTGGTCAACGAGGACGTCCGCAAGGCGTACCTCGGCGAGGACTGAGTCCTTTCCTTCGTACGAGTGAGGCCCGCCTCTGGATCCAGGATCCGGAGGCGGGCCTCACTCGTACGTTCCGAGCAGGTCCTACTCGCCCTTGGCGGCGGCCTTCTTCTCCTCGGCGTCCTCGATGACCGCCTCGGCGACCTGCTGCATGGACATCCGGCGGTCCATCGAGGTCTTCTGGATCCAGCGGAAGGCGGCCGGCTCGGAGAGCCCGTACTGCGTCTGCAGAATGCTCTTCGCCCGGTCCACGAGCTTGCGGGTCTCCAGGCGCAGCGAGAGGTCCGCGACCTCCTTCTCCAGCGCGCGGAGCTCGGCGAAGCGGGACACGGCCATCTCGATGGCCGGCACGACGTCGCTCTTGCTGAAGGGCTTGACCAGGTACGCCATGGCCCCGGCGTCGCGAGCCCGCTCGACGAGGTCGCGCTGCGAGAACGCGGTGAGCATCAGCACGGGGGCGATGGACTCCTCCGCGATCTTCTCGGCGGCGGAGATCCCGTCCAGGACGGGCATCTTCACGTCGAGGATCACCAGGTCGGGGCGGTGCTCACGGGCCAGCTCGATGGCCGTCTGCCCGTCTCCGGCCTCACCGACGACTGCGTAGCCCTCCTCCTCGAGCATCTCCTTGAGGTCGAGACGGATGAGCGCCTCGTCCTCGGCGATGACGACGCGCGTCGTCAGCGGCGGAACGTGCGACTGGTCGGCGTCGGGCGTGGGCGTCGACTCGTGCTCGGCGGTCACGGGGGGCTCCTCGTTGCAAGGCGGTTCAGCTCCCACGAGCCTACCTAGCTCCTGTATGTTTGTGACACGGAGGGTCTTCGGTATCCTTCGTTTCAAAGGGGCCCCGGTAGCCCAGCGGTAGAGGCGATGGATTCAAAACCCATTCAGCGTCGGTTCGAATCCGACTCGGGGCACTTCTCCTTTGTTTTCAAGGTCGCAAACCTGTTGAGCGATCTTCACTCGTCACGGTGAACGAAGCTTCACATAGCGGCCAAACGGGCGAATGGCGACGAAGCTCCCGAGCATGGAGCACAATCCCGCGATACGCGAACAAGCAGTCGTACTGCTGCGCCGAGGCATGCCGAACCGGGCCGTCGCGGAGCATCTCAACGTCCCCCGCGGCACCATCGGCTGGTGGCGGCACGAGGACCGGAAGCGCCGGGGCGAGACCTATGTCCAACCGTCCGACTGCCCCCTCTGCACAGGCCGGGAATTCGACCAGCCTGCCTACGCGTACCTTCTGGGCCTATATCTCGGCGATGGCCACATCATCTCGAAGCCTAAGCAGCACCACCTGTCCATCTTCTGCGACGCCGCCTGGGCGGGCCTTGTCGACGCAGCTGAGGAAGCCATGCACCTCGTCATGCGCTTGCCCAGCGTTCGTCGCCGTCACAGGAACGGGTACGTAGAGGTGAAGTCGTACACGCACCACTGGACCTGCCTGTTCCCCCAGCACGGACCCGGCAAGAAGCACGAGCGGCGGATCGCCCTCGAGGACTGGCAGCAGGAGATCGTCGACGCGCACCCCTGGGAGTTCATCCGGGGGCTGATCCACTCCGACGGGTGCCGGATCACCAACTGGACCGTGCGCAACGGCAAGCGCTACGAGTACCCCCGGTACTTCTTCACCAACAAGTCCGACGACATCCGGAAGCTCTGCACCGACACCCTCGCCAAGGTCGGCGTCCAGTGGACGATCCTCGCTCGGGGCAGCGACCCCTTCAACGTCTCCATCGCCCGAAAGGCGTCCGTCGCGCTCATGGACGCGCACATCGGGCCGAAGTACTAGCGCGGCCCGGGGGTCAGCAGGCCTTGCCCGGGGCGGCCGCTGCCGTGGCGCGCAGCAGGTCTCCGAGGAGCTCGAAGTCGATCTTCTCGGGTCGGCGGAAGCGCAGGCAGCCCTTGCCCATGTCGTGGACGGCCAGTCGGTCGGCGAAGGCGTCGCGGACGTCGGTGCGCAGGAGGTAGAAGGAGATGTACTGCTTCTGGCTCGCGAAGGCGATCTCGCCGGTGCCGTCGCGTTCGTAGGCGGGCATCCCGTAGGCCATCACTTCGGTGTATCCGGGGAGTTCGGTGCGGCAGAGGTCGCGGAGGCGGGTCAGGGGTTGTCTGCGTTCTTCGGGGAGTTCGGCGAGGTAGTCGTCCACGTTCCCGGCCTGGCTTTGGACCATGGTTCCGAGGCTACCTGGGGGCGGGGGTTTCCGGGCGGGTGGTGAGGCCGTTGAGGGCCGTGGCCACGTGGGCTTCGGCGTCGGCGGGGTCCAGGGGGGCGTGGGCGCTGAGGAGGCGGTACCAGAAGGGGCCGAGGACGAGGTCGGCGGCGTGGTCGAGGTCGGTGTCGGCGGGGAGTTCCTCGCGGGTGGCGGCGCGGGCGAGGAGGGTCTTGACGATGTCGCGGCGGGTGGCGGCCCAGGTGCGGAAGGGTTCGGCGGAGGCGGGGTCGAGCTGGGCTTCGGCCATGAGGCCGGTGAGGGCTTTGGCGCGGACGGGGTCGCGGCCGATGCGGTAGAGGTCGGTGACGGCGGCGGTGAGGTCGCCGGCGAGGGTGCCGGTGTCGGGTTCGGGGTCCTGGGTGGCGGTTTCGTGGGCGTAGGCGTCCATGACGAGGGCGGGTTTGGATTTCCACCAGCGGTAGACGGTGCTCTTGGCGACGTGGGCGCGCTTGGCGACGCCTTCGATGGTGAGGGCGCCGTAGCCGTGTTCCAGGAGGAGTGCGGTGGTGGCTTCGAGGACGGAGTGGTGGGCGTCTTCGTTGCGGAGGCGGCCGCCGGTGCGGGGTGGGTTGCCCGAAGGAGTGATTGACACGGCTTCAAGATAAGCCCTACCGTTTTATCGAAACGCTGCGTGGCGTTTCGATTTTGGACCGGACGGGTCGGGGGGCTGAGTCATGAGCGAGATCGCGTTTGCGCACGAGGGCGGGTGCGGGTGCGGGTACGGGAACGGAGTGAGCGGCGGGGAGCACTGGTACTCGTCCACCGGTGAGGAGTTCGCGGCCGAGGGGCATGAGGTGCGGATTCCGAATTTCCCCGAGCCGTTCGCGCCGGAGGCGGATGTGTGGCCTCAGGCGTCGGGGGCGGAGGCGGTGGGGGTGCCGGTGGGCGGGGCCGGGCCGGTGGGCCACGACCGGGGTGGGGCGACGGTGCTCAGAGTGCCGCGGGGGCACGACACCGGGGCCGAGGGGGCGCTCGCGGGGATGGTGCGTGCGGCGTCGGTGCCCGGTGATGTGGGGTGTGGGGCGTTGGCGCCGTTCTTCACCCCGGAGTTCGGGTGGCGGCGGATGCGGGGGACGGCGCGGGGGCTGGGTGCGGGGGCGCGGTGGACCGCGTCGGGCGGGCTCCCGGAGAGGGGTGGGAGCCGGCGGGTGGTGCCCGACGCGGTGCGTCTCATACGTGAGGTGCTGTAGCCGGTGTCGTCACCGGGGGTGCGCTGTCCCTGTCTCAGCGGACGGCGTCGCCGATGTGGTGGACGCGGACCAGGTTGGTGGATCCGGTGACTCCTGGGGGTGAGCCGGCGGTGATGACGACGACGTCGCCGGGTACGCAGCGGCCGATGCGCAGGAGTTGTTCTTCGACTTGGGCGACCATGGCGTCGGTTGAGTCGACGTGGGGGCCGAGGAAGGTTTCGACGCCCCAGGTGAGGTTGAGCTGGGAGCGGGTGGCGGGGTCGGGGGTGAAGGCGAGGAGGGGGATGGGTGAGCGGTAGCGGGAGAGCCGGCGGACGGTGTCTCCGCTCTGGGTGAAGGCGACGAGGAATTTGGCGCCGAGGAAGTCGCCCATTTCGGCGGCTGCGCGGGCGACTGCTCCGCCTTGGGTGCGGGGCTTGTTGCGGTCGGTGAGTGGGGGGAGGCCTTTGGCGAGGATGTCTTCTTCGGCGGCTTCGATGATGCGGGCCATGGTGAGGACGGTTTCGACGGGGTATTTGCCGACGCTGGTTTCGCCGGAGAGCATGACGGCGTCGGTTCCGTCGATGACGGCGTTGGCGACGTCGGAGGCTTCGGCGCGGGTGGGTCGGGAGTTGTCGATCATCGAGTCGAGCATTTGGGTGGCGACGATGACGGGCTTGGCGTTGCGCTTGGCGAGTTTGACGGCTCGCTTCTGGACGATGGGGACTTGTTCGAGGGGCATTTCGACGCCGAGGTCTCCGCGGGCGACCATGATGCCGTCGAAGGCGGCGACGATGTCGTCGATGTTTTCGACCGCTTGGGGCTTTTCGACCTTGGCGATGACGGGGAGGCGCCGGTCTTCTTCGTCCATGATGCGGTGGACGTCTTCGATGTCGTGTCCGCTGCGGACGAAGGAGAGGGCGATGACGTCGGCGCCGATGCGCAGGGCCCAGCGGAGGCCTTCGATGTCTTTTTCGGAGAGGGCGGGTACGGAGACTGCGACGCCGGGGAGGTTGAGTCCCTTGTGGTCGGAGATCATGCCGCCTTCGATGACGCGGGTGCGGACGTGGGGTCCGTCGACTGCGGTGACTTCGAGGGTGACGCGGCCGTCGTCCACGAGGATGCGTTCGCCGGTGGTGACGTCTTCGGCGAGGCCTTTGTAGGTGGTGCCGCAGGTGTGGCGGTCGCCTTCGTGGTCTTCGACGGTGATGGTGAATTCGTCGCCGCGTTCAAGGAGTACGGGGCCTTCGCGGAAGCGGCCCAGGCGGATCTTCGGGCCTTGAAGGTCTGCGAGGACGCCGACGCTGCGGCCGGTTTCGTCGGAGGCTTTGCGGACGTGCCGGTAGCGCTCTTCGTGTTCGGCGTAGGTGCCGTGGCTGAGGTTGAAGCGGGCGATGTCCATTCCGGCTTCGACCAGGGCTTTGATCTGGTCGTATGAGTCGGTGGCGGGGCCCAGGGTACATACGATTTTCGCTCGGCGCATGGGGCGAGCGTATGCCCCTACCAGGGAGTAGGAAATTGGTTCCGGGTGTCCACTCAACAACCTTTGAGCAAAAGGTTGTTGACAATTGTTGAATGTGCATGGGGGTGCTCTGATGAGCACCCCCGGGGCGCAGGTTTTCAGTTCGGGGGGTGGGGTTTCACAGCCGGGGAGGGGTCATGGTGAAGCGCGCGTTGACCTGTGCGTAGACGGTCTGGCGCTGGGGTTCGAGGTCGAGTGCGGGTGCCGCTTCCTCGGTTGCGCTGAAGGCCATGGTGCGCATGCCGCCGCCGGCGCCGGAGGGGAAGGGGGCGGGGGTGTTCTCGGCGCCGAGGTCGGCGAGTTCGACGAGGGCGGCGAGGGTGGAGCCGAGGGCGGCGGCGTATTCGCGGGCGCGTTGGACGGCTTCGAGTACGGCTTGCCGGCGGGCTTCGCCGTGGGCGGGTGAGGTGGGGCGCAGGGCCCACCAGGGTCCGTCGACCTGGGTGAGTTCGAGGTCGGCGAGGCGGGTGGTGAGTTCGCCGAGGGTGGTGAAGTCGTTGAGTTCGGCGGTGAGGTGGACGCGTCCGTGGTAGGCGCGGATGCGTTCGGCGCGGCCGTGGCGGGTGAGTTCGGGGGTGATGGAGAAGGCGCCGGTTTCGAGGTTTTCGACGGGGTCGCCGTAGCTTTTGACGAGGTCGAGGACGGCGTTGTTGCGGCGGGTGAGGTCTTCGAGGGCGGTGCGCCGGTCGGTGCCGCGGGCGCTGACGGTGATGCCGATGCGGGCGATCTCGGGGTCGACTTCGAGGCGGGCTTCGCCGCGGACTGCGACGCGGGGGACTTCGGGGGTTCCGTAGGGCTGGTGCGATGCGTCCTGGGTCATGGTTTCAGGGTCGCACTGCGACTGGTCCGGGTGTGGTCATCGGATCGAAACCTGTGAGGGGTGTTGCGGGCTGTTACTGCTGGGTCAGAATCTACGCGCGTTGCCCACCTTTAAGTACTGCCTCACAAGGGGAGATGGCATGGCGTTCGACCGTAGGACTTTTCTGGGCACTTCGGCTGCTACCGGTGCGGCCGTGGTGTTGACGGGGGCCACGAGCTCTCCGGCCGCGGCGGCTGACGGGGCGGCCGGTGCCGTTTCGGCCGCGGGGCCCAAGACGTACGCGTTCACGGTGATGGGGACGACCGATCTGCACGGGAACGTCTTCAACTGGGACTACTTCACGGACAAGGAGTTCGACGACAAGGCGCACAACGATGTGGGTCTGGCGAAGATCTCCACGCTGGTGGAGCAGGTGCGGGCGGAGAAGGGGCGTTGCAACACGCTGCTGATCGATGCGGGTGACACGATTCAGGGCACGCAGTTGTCGTACTACTACGCGAAGGTGGATCCGATCACCGCGCGGCGTGGTCCGGTGCATCCGATGGCGCAGGCGATGAACGCGATCGGCTATGACGCGGCGGCGCTGGGGAACCACGAGTTCAATTACGGCATTCCGGTGCTGCGGAAGTTCGAGGAGCAGTGTGACTTCCCGCTGCTCGGGGCGAATGCGCTGGACGCGAAGACGTTGCGGCCGGCGTTCCCTCCGTACAGCATGCACCGGTTGCGTACGCCGCACGGGCGGGACGTGAAGGTGGCGGTTCTGGGTCTGACGAATCCGGGGATCGCGATCTGGGACAAGGCGAACGTGCAGGGGAAGATGACGTTCCCGGGTCTGGAGGAGCAGGCGGCGAAGTACGTGCCGCGGCTGCGGTCGCTGGGTGCGGACGTGGTGATCGTGTCGGCGCATTCGGGGTCGAGCGGTACGTCGTCCTACGGTGACCAGTTGCCGTACGTCGAGAACGCGGCGGGTCTGGTGGCGGAGCAGGTGCCGGGGATCGACGCGATCCTGGTGGGCCACGCGCACACGGAGATCCCGGAGTACCGGGTGAAGAACAAGGCGACCGGCAAGGACGTGGTGCTGTCGGAGCCGTTGAAGTGGGGGCAGCGGCTGACGTTGTTCGACTTCGAGCTGACGTGGGCGAAGGGCTGCTGGTCGGTGGCGAAGGTGTCGGCCCGGGTGCTGAACTCGAATGCGGCGGTGGAGGACCCGAAGATCGTGCGGCTGCTGTCGGACGAGCACCGCAAGGTCGTGGCGTACGTCAACCAGGTGATCGGTACGTCCACGCAGGCGATGTCTTCGGCGGAGGGTCCGTTCAAGGACGTGGCGATCATCGATCTGATCAGCCATGTGCAGGCGGAGACGGTGAAGGCGGCGCTGGCGGGTACGGAGTGGGCGGCGCTGCCGGTGCTGTCGCAGGCGTCGTGCTTCTCGCGGACGGCGTCGATTCCGGCCGGGCAGGTGACGATCAAGGATGCGGCGGGTCTGTATCCGTTCGAGAACACGCTGGAGGCGCGGCTGATGACGGGTGCGCAGATGAAGGCGTATCTGGAGTACTCGGCGAGGTACTACGCGCTGACGGCGCCGGACGCGGTGGTGGATCCGGCGAAGCTGACGAACGCGGAGGCGACGCCGGACTACAACTACGACGCCGTGTACGGGCTGGCGTACGACATCGATGTGTCGCAGCCGGTGGGTTCGCGGATCACGGGGCTGTCGTTCCAGGGCAAGCCGGTGGATCCGGCGGCGCAGTTCGTGCTGGCGGTCAACAACTACCGGGCGTCCGGTGGCGGGAACTTCCCGCACGTGCCTCAGGCCAGGCAGTTGTGGGCGAATTCGGAGGAGATCCGCAACACGATCATCCAGTGGGTGAAGGCGAAGGGGACGGTGGACCCGGCGCAGTTCGCGTCGGTGGACTGGCGGCTGACCCGGGCCGGGGTGCCCGTCTTCTAAACGTTTCTTCTTATGGGTGCTCGACCAGTGGGAGCAGTTCGCCCGCGGGCTGCGGGCGGGTGTGCTCCCGCTGTTCGAGGCCGAAGGTGGTGAAGGCGGTGCGGGCGGGCTGGGGGTAGGGCTCCTTGCCCGTCAGGGTGTTCAGGATGGCGGCGCTGCGCCAGGCGGCGAGGCCGAGGTCGGGGGCTCCGACGCCGTGGGTGTGGCGTTCGCCGTTCTGGACGAAGATGCTGCCGGTGACGGTGGGGTCGAGGTGCATCCGGTGGCGGTCGTCGATGCGGGGGCGGCCGGAGGAGTCTTTGCGCAGGTAGGGGTCGAGGCCTGCGAGGAGGCGGGTGAGGGGTCGTTCCTTGTAGCCGGTGGCGAGGACGACGGCGTCGGTGGTGAGGCGCGAGCGGGTGTCCTGGTCGGTGTGTTCGAGGTGGAGTTCGACCTTGGTGGTGGCGACGCGGCCGGCGGTGCGGACGCTGACTCCGGGGGTGAGGACGGCGTCGGGCCAGCCTCCGTCGAGGGTGCGGCGGTACAGCTCGTCGTGGATGGCGGCGATGGTGTCGGCGTCGATGCCCTTGTGGAGTTGCCATTGGGCGGGGACGAGGCGGTCGCGGACCGGTTCGGGCAGGGCGTGGAAGTAGCGGGTGTAGTCGGGGGTGAAGTGCTCCAGGCCGAGCTTGGAGTACTCCATGGGGGCGAAGGAGGGGGTGCGGGCGAGCCAGGTGAGGCGTTCGCGGCCGGCGGGGCGGGAGCGGAGCAGGTCGAGGAAGACCTCGGCTCCGGACTGGCCCGATCCGATGACGGTGACGTGGTCGGCGCCGAGGATGCGCTGCCGGTTGTCGAGGTAGGCGGAGGAGTGGATCACCGGGACGGTGGGGGCGTCGGCGAGGGGGCGCAGGGGTTCGGGGACGTAGGGGGCGGTTCCGATGCCGAGGGCGAGGTTGCGGGTGTAGGTGCGGCCGAGGGCTTCGGCTTCTCCGCCGGCGTCGAGTTGGGTGAAGTCGACTTCGAAGAGGTCGCGTTCGGGGTTCCAGCGGACGGCGTCGACCTGGTGGCCGAAGTGGAGTCCGGGGAGGCGGCCGGCGACCCAGCGGCAGTAGGCGTCGTATTCGGCGCGCTGGATGTGGAAGCGCTCGGCGAAGTAGAAGGGGAAGAGCCGTTCCTTGTGCTTGAGGTAGTTGAGGAAGGACCAGGGGCTGGCGGGGTCGGCGAGGGTGACGAGGTCGGCTAGGAAGGGGACTTGGAGGGTGGCTCCGTCGATGAGGAGTCCGGGGTGCCAGCGGAAGTCGCGGCGCTGGTCGTAGAAGGCGGTGGCGAGCTCTCCGGCGCCTTGGTGGGGCAGGCCGTGGGCGAGGGCCGCGAGGGAGAGGTTGCAGGGTCCGATGCCGATTCCGACGAGGTCGTGGGGTGCATCGAGCTGGGCGGTCATCGGTGGGTGCTGCCTTCCAGGAGGTGGACGAGGGTGTCCAGGTCACCGGCGGTGGTGTGGGGGTTGAGCAGGGTGGCTTTGAGCCACAGGCGGCCGTCGGCGGTGGCGCGGCCGAGTACGGCGGTGCCGTCGAGGAGGAGGGTGCGGCGCAGCGCGGCGAGGGTGGTGTCGTCGGCGTGGGTGGGCCGGAACAGGACGGTGCTGATGGTGGGCGCCGCGTGGAGTTCGAAGGCGGGGTGGGCTTCGAGGAGTCGGGCGAGGCGGTCGGCGAGGGCGCAGGTGCGGTCGATGAGGTGGGTGAGTCCGTCTCGGCCGAGGGAGCGCAGGGTCGCCGCGATCTTGAAGGCGTCGGCGCGGCGGGTGGTGCGCAGGGAGCGGCCGAGGAGGTCGGGGAGGCCGGCCTGGGTGTCGTCTTCGGCGTTGAGGTAGTCGGCCTGGTGGGCGAGGGGTGCCAGGAGGGTGGTGTCGGGGACGGTGAGGAGTCCGGCGGCGACGGGTTGCCAGCCGAGTTTGTGCAGGTCGAGGGTGATCGACCGGGCACGGTTGAGGCCGGCGAGTTTGTGGCGGTGGCGGGGGCTGAGGGCGAGGAGGCCGCCGTACGCGGCGTCGATGTGGAGGTCGGCGCGGTGTTGGTCGCAGAGGTCGGCGAGGGCGTCGAGGGGGTCGATGAGTCCGGCGTCGGTGGTGCCGGCGGTGGCGGTGACGAGGACGGGGCCGGTGGTGTCGGCGAGGGCTTGGGCGAGGGTGGCGGGGGTGAGGGTGCCGTGGGGGGTGGGGAGGGCGCGGGCGGGGGGCAGGCCGAGGAGCCAGGCGGCGCGGGGTACGGAGTGGTGGGCGTTGGCGCCGTGCAGGACGGTGAGGTGGGGGCCGTGTCGTTCGCGGGCGAGGAGGAGGGCGAGTTGGTTGGCTTCGGTGCCGCCGGTGGTGAGGACGGCGTCGGGGTGGGGGGTGGCGTAGAACTCGGCGGCGAGGGTGCGGGTGAGGAGCGTTTCGACGGCGGAGGCGGCGGGGGCCTGGTCCCAGGAGTCGAGGGAGGGGTTGAGGGCGCTGGCGGCGAGGTCGGCTGCGGCCGCGACGGCGAGGGGCGGGCAGTGCAGGTGGGCGGCGCAGAGGGGGTGGGCGGGGTCGGCGGCGCCTTCGGCGAGGGTGTGGACGAGGGTCCGTAGTGCTTCGTGGTCGCCGTGTCCGTGGTCGGGGAGGAGGTCGCCGAGTGCGGTTTCGACGCGGGCGGTGACGGTGTGGGGTCCGCCGGCGGGGAGGGGGCCGCCGCGGGCCCGGGTTCCGGTGCGCAGGGCGTCGAGGACGGTGTCGAGGAGGGGGCGCAGGGCGTCGGGGCCGTGGGCGCCGCCGGCGAGCGGGGCTGTGCCTCTGCCTGTGCCGGGGGGCGCTGTCATGCGGTGGGGTCCTCACGGGAACGGGTCGGCGGCGGGTGTTTCCCTGGCTGACGGGGTGGGGCACCCGGGCGGTACAACGATCAGACCGGTATGGGGTAAC
Organism: Streptomyces sp. NPDC006544; assembly: GCF_040611715.1. Taxonomy (NCBI): domain Bacteria; kingdom Bacillati; phylum Actinomycetota; class Actinomycetes; order Kitasatosporales; family Streptomycetaceae; genus Streptomyces; species Streptomyces sp. NPDC006544. The sequence goes on from NZ_JBEXOV010000061.1 coordinate 28,397, forward strand.
CGCCGGGGTTTGTCGTGGGGTGGTTTCAAGCCGGTCCGCTTGTTGCTGTTCGGGCGGGCGGTGGACCCGGCTGCGGCGGTCGGGCCGGCGGCCGGTACGCGGCGGGGGGACGCGGCGGGTAAGGGGCCGGGGGGCGCGGCGGGGTGACGCGGCGGGCAGAGGACGGGGTGACGCGGCCGGGTAAAGGGCAGGACCCCGCGCTCCCGGGTCGGGAGGGCGGGGTCCTGTGGGGGCTCGGGGGGTGCCGGGGGCCGGGGGCCGGGGGCCGGGGGCCGGGGGTCAGTGGTGGGTGCGCAGGGCGCGGGCCAGGTCGTCGAGGTGGTCGATGAGCTTGCGGCGCAGGAGGGGGGTGAGGGCGGGGTCGCTCAGACAGGCGTGGCCGGCTTGGAGGTTGGCTTCGGTGATCTCGTGGCCCGGCAGGACCCAGCGGCCCGCGGCGTCGGCGATGGCGGCGCCCCGGCGGGCGGCCAGGGTGACGGCTTCGGCGTAGACCCGCGGTACGTACTCGCGTACGAGGTCGGCTTGTTCGGGCTGCCAGAAGCCTTGGGCGGTGGCGGTGAAGAGGTAGTTGGAGAGGGTGTCGTCGTGGAAGAGGCTCTGCCATGCGGCGGCTTTCGCCTCGGCGGTGGGGAGTGCGGCGCGGCAGCGGGCGGCGCCTTCGCGGCCGGTGGCGCTGGGGTCGGCGGTGAGGGCTTCGGCGATGGCGTTCTCGTCGGTCGCGCCGAGTACGGACAGGCGGGTCAGGATGCGCCAGCGCAGTGCGGGGTCGAGTGCGGGGCCGCCGGGGACGGTGCCTTCGGCGAGCCACGCGGCCAGGGTGTCGGGTGCGGTGGCGCTGTCGATGAGGGCGCGGACGGCGACGAGGCGCAGGCCGGGTTCGGATCCGTCCTCGGTGCGCCGCAGCAGGGCGTGGGCGAGGGAGGTGAGGGTGGCGAGGGCTTCGCCGCGGTGTGCGGGGGCGAGGTGGCGGTCGGCGATCTGGTTGCGGGCGAAGCCGAGGACGTTCTGGGCGATGTCGAGGTCGGTCTCTTCGGGGAGGTGGGCTTCGGCGGCGGCCAGGTAGTCGGCGGCGTCCAGTTCGCCGTCGCGGACCATGTCGCGCAGGGAGTTCCAGACGACGGCGCGGGTGAGCGGGTCGGGGATGCGGGAGATGCCGCGCAGGGCGGCTTCCAGGGAGGTCCCGTCGGGGCGGACCTTGGCGTAGGTGAGGTCGCCGTCGTTGAGGACGAGGAGGTCGGGGCGGGGGCCGCCGACGGAGAGGATCTCGTCGGAGGGAACGTCGAGGGCGAGGATCTCGCGGAGTTCGAGGGCGCCGTCGGGGGCGCGGTCGTAGAGGCCGGCCGCGATGTGGTGGGGGCGGCTTCCGGTGCGGTCGACGGTGAGGGTCCAGCCTCGGGGGCTGTCCTCGATGCGCGGGGCGAGGGTGTCGACGCCGGTGGTGCGCAGCCAGATCTCGGCCCAGGCGTGGACGTCGCGGTCGGTGTGGGCGGCGAGGGAGTCGACGAAGTCGGCGAGGGAGGCGTTGGCGAACTTGTGGCGGGCGAAGTGGGTGTTGATGCCGGCGAGGAAGTCCTTCTCGCCGAGCCAGGCGACGAGTTGGCGGAGCGCGGAGGCGCCCTTGGCGTAGGAGATTCCGTCGAAGTTGAGGAGGGCCGAGGCGGTGTCGGGGACGGCGGTGGCGTCCGGGGCCACGGCGTGGGTGGAGGGCCGCTGGTCGGCGTCGTAGCCCCAGGGTTTGCGTTCCATGCCGAAGCCGGTCCAGGCCTCGGTGAAGCGGGTGGCTTCGATGAGGGTCTGGTAGCCCATGTACTCGGCGAAGGACTCGTTGAGCCAGATGTCGTCCCACCAGCTGAGGGTGACGAGGTCGCCGAACCACATGTGGGCCATCTCGTGCGCGATGGTCAGGGCGCGTCGCTGGCGTTCGGCGTCGGTGACGGCCGAGCGGAAGACGTACTCCTCGCGGAAGGTGACGAGGCCGGGGTTCTCCATGGCGCCCGCGTTGAACTCGGGGACGAAGGCCTGGTCGTAGGAGTCGAAGGGGTAGGGCTCGGTGAACTTCTCGTGGAAGCGGTCGTAGCAGGCGGTGGTGATGCCGAGGATCTCGGTCGCGTCGGCGTCGAGGTACGGGGCGAGGGAGCGGCGGCAGTGGATGCCGAAGGGGAGCCCGGCGTGTTCGGTGCGGATGCTGTGCCAGGGGCCGGCGGCGACGGCGGCGAGGTAGGTGGAGATGACGGGGGTGGGGGTGGATTTCCAGATGCCGGCCGCGGAGGGGTTGCCGGTGCGGGTGCCGGTGTCGCCGTTGTCGGCGACGGTGCCGTCGGCGGAGGCCGTGCCGTCGGCGGAGCGCTCGCCGATGCGGGTGGTGGTGCCGTTGGCGAGGACGGTCCAGTGCGCGGGGGCGGTGACGGTGAACTCGAAGACGGCCTTGAGGTCGGGCTGGTCGAAGGCCGGGAAGACCCGTTGGACGTCGTCCAGGAACATCTGGGTGTAGACGTACGTCTCCCCGTCCGCGGGGTCGGTGAAGCGGTGGAGGCCCTCGCCGGTGCGGGAGTAGCGCATCCGGGCGTCGACGTGGAGCTCGTGCGGGCCTTCGGTGAGGCCGGTGAGCGGGAGGCGGCCGTCGTCGAGGGCGGCGGGGTCCAGGGGGTGTCCGTCGAGTCGTACGGAGCGCAGTTCGTCCGGTTTCAGCTCGAGGAAGGTGTCTCCGGCGGTGCGGGCGGCGAACCGGATGACGGTGGTGGACTCGAAGGTCTCGTCGCCGGTGGTGAGGTCGAGGGTGACCTCGTAGTGCCGGACGTCGAGGAGCTGGGCTCGGAGCTGCGCTTCGTTGCGCGTCAGTGCGGACATGGGCCCATGCTGCCGGATGGCGGCGCCGGACCCCAGCGGCGGATCGGGCGGCGGATCCAGCGGCGGAATTCAGCGAGGGGATCCAGGGGGTCCAGCGGCGGATCTCAGCAACGCCCGGGGTTCTACTCCTCGCCCGCGGCGATCGTCTCGTGGTGGCGGATGACCTCGGCGATGATGAAGTTGAGGAGCTTCTCGGCGAAGGCGGGGTCGAGTTTGGCGTTCTCGGCGAGCTGGCGCAACCGGGTGATCTGGCGGGCCTCGCGGCCCGGGTCGGCCGGGGGCAGCTGGTGGCGTGCCTTGAGGTGGCCCACCTGCTGGGTGCACTTGAAGCGCTCGGCGAGCATGTGCACCACGGCCGCGTCGATGTTGTCGATGCTGTCCCTCAGGCGGGCCAGTTCGGCGGTGACGGCCTCGTCGATGTCGCTGGTGTTCATGGTTCCCGAGAATACGTGGCGTGCGCGGGTCGTTTCGAGGCCGGCCGGTCCGTGAGACGGGGCGGTGTCCGGATCCGGACCACTTCCCGAGATCCGAGGGCGAGATCCGAGAGGGACGGCCTACTGAAGGGGCAGGATCGCCGTGACGAGCCAGCCGCCCTCAGGGGCGGGGCCGGCGGTGAGGGAGCCGCCGAGGGCCTCGGCTCGTTCGGCCATGCCGACGAGGCCGTAGCCGCCGCCCCGGGCGTTCTCGGAGAGTCTGGCGGGGCGGCCGCCGTCATCGGCGATGCGGACCTCCAGGCCGGCCGGAAGGGTGCGCAGGCCGATCCGGACGGCGGTGGCGGTCGCGGCGTGCTTGCCGATGTTGGTGAGGGCCTCGAGGACGATGCGGTGGGCGGTCGCGGCGACGTCGGCGGGGAGGCGGGCCTCCAGGCCCTCCTCGACGTAGAGGACGACGGGCGGGCCGGTGGCGGTGAACCGTTCCGCCAGGCCGCGGATCTCCCGGAGGCCGGCGACGGGCGCGGTGCCGGCGACGGGCGTACCGGAGCCGGGGTCCGTGCCGGAGCCGGAGTCCGTCCCCGTCCCCGGCCCCGTCCCCGCGCCCGCACCCGCACCCGTGCCGCTGTCCTCGGCGCCTTCGCGGAGGATCTTGACGAGGCGCCGCATGGAGCCGAGGGCCTCGTCTCCGGCGGTCTCGATGCGGCCGAAGATCTCCCCGGCGCGTTCGGCGGAGACCTTCGTGAAGCGGGCGGCCCGTGCCTCGACGACGATGCCGGTCACGTGGTGGGCGACCAGGTCGTGGAGCTCGCGCGCCAGTTCCAGGCGCTCCGCGCTGCGTACGGCGTGCAGTTCGCGCACGCGTTGGGCGGACTGCAGGCGCAGGAGCAGGGAGTAGGCGGCGACGACGACGGCGAGCACGGAGAAGAGCAGCGTGAAGCGGCCGGGGTCGGTGTCGCGGACGGGCACGGCCATGCATCCGAGGCCGAGGAGCGGGCCGAGGACGGCGGCGGTGCGGGTGGGGGCGCGGACCAGGATCTGGCTGAGGAGAACGAGCAGGCCGATGGCCTCGCCGCCGCCCCAGACGACGAGGGGGTGGTTGCCGAACATCAGGAGGAGCGTGACGGTCCAGGTGACGGCGCCGGCGAACCAGGCGCGCGGGATGAGCGGGATGCCGGGCCAGGGCACGGCGCTGAGGCAGACGAGGACGCCGGACACCCAGACGGCGGCGTGCGGCACGCTGGGCTGGCGGGCGAGGACGACGCCTTCGAAGCTGACGAGGGCGAGGAGGGTGACGGAGAGGGTGATCCGGAGCCAGTCGGCGGCGTAGGGATGGCGCCGGGCCCAGGACCGCAGCGGGCTCACCGGTACGACCGATGCGTACGCCCGCCCCCGCGGGCGGCTCCGCCGGCCGGGCGGGGACTCCGGTCCGGCCGGGGGCTACCGGCCCGGCGGGGCCTGGTGGCCGCGCGGAGGGTACCGACCGGCTGGACGCTGCCGACCGGACCGAGGACACGGACCGGACAGGCGCCGCCGACCGGACGGGACGTGCCGGCCGAGCGGGGACTGCCGACCGGACGGGGAGTGTCGGCCCGGCGGTCGTGCGCGGCGGATCCGGCTGCGCCGGTGGGGGACGGTGGTGGCGCTGCGCGTCGGGTGCCCGGGGCGTTGCACCGGAGGCCGTGCCGCGAACACCATCGGGGCGCCAAGAGGCCCGGGGCATGGCTGCCGAGCCCGCGCCGCAGGCACCGCCGCCGGGGCCGGAAGAGACCCAGGCCCTCACCCCGGGAGCGACACCGCGAACACCGCCGAGGCGCCAAAGGGCTCGGGGCATCGCAGCCGGGGCCGTGCCGCGAGCGCCGCCGAGGCCGGAAGAGGCCCGGGGCATGGCAACCGAGCCCGCGCCGCCCGCACCCCCGGGCCCGGACGGGGACGGACCGCACGGCGTCGCCCCGCAAGCCTCGTCGCGAGCGCCGGTGGCGCGGGAGGGGGGCCGGAGGGCACGGGCGGGTGGGCCGTGCCCGGGTGCGCCCCGGGGGGCGGGCGCGGCGTGGGGCGGCGGGGGTCCGGGGGGTCACGACGGGGTGCCCGCCAGGCCGCTCTCCCAGGCCCAGGCGGCGATTTCGACGCGGTTGCGGGCGTCCAGTTTGGCCTGGACGTTGGCCAGGTGGGTCTTGACCGTGGAGAGGGACACGAAGAGCTCGCCCGCGATCTCGGCGTTGGTCAGGCCGCGCGCGAGGCAGCGTACGACGTCGCGTTCCCGGCTGGTCAGGGGTTCGGCGGGGCGGCGGGCGGCCACCGAGGCGGGGGTGCGGGGGGCCATTTCGCGCAGCAGTCGCACCGTGATGGCGGGTGAGACGAGCGAGTCCCCGACGGCTGCCGCCCGGACGGCTTCAACCAGCATGGCCGGGCTCGCGTCCTTGAGGAGGAAGCCGGAGGCTCCGCCATGGAGCGCCGCGTGGACGTACTCGTCGAGGTCGAAGGTGGTGACGATGACGATGTGCGGCTTGTCCTGGCCGGAGAGGCGCCGGGTGACTTCGAGGCCGTCGAGTCTCGGCATGCGGATGTCGAGGAGCAGGACGTCGGGGCGGTGCGCGGCGACGGCGGCGAGGGCGGCTTCGCCGTCGACCACGTCGGCGACCACCTCGATGTCCGGCTGGCTCTCGAGGATCATCCTGAAGCCGGCCCTGACCATGTCCTGGTCGTCCGCGATGACCACTCTGATCGCCATGCGCCGCCTGCCCCACTGTCGCCCGCTGCTCGTGCCGTCCCGTCCGGAGGGTTCTCCCCATGGGACCCGCGTGCGCGGGGGCCCGCAACCGCGCGGCGGACCGTCGGGGGCGTGTCGCGGGGCCGGAACGGCGTCGTTCGGGCCTCGCGGTGCTCCTGCCGGCCCTCCGTACGTGCGGGCTGTCGCACCTCGCCCTTCCGGCCCGTTGCGGCCGGGCCGGAAGGACGGGGGGACGGCCCCGGAGGGGGGAAGGGGCCGTAGCGGTGGGAGCGGGGTCTCAGAGGGTCGCGGCCGCGTTCTTGATGGCCGTGGCGAAGGTGGAGACCTCGGTGTAGACGCCGGGGTAGTCGGGCCGGGCGCAGCCTTCGCCCCAGCTGACGATGCCGACCTGGATCCAGGCGTTCGCGCTGTCGCGGCGGAACATGGGGCCGCCGGAGTCGCCCTGGCAGGTGTCGACGCCGCCCTGGGCGAAGCCCGCGCAGATCTCTTCGGCGGGCACCAGGGAGCCGCCGTAGGAGGCCTGGCAGGAGGCGTCCGAGACGAAGGGGACGGTGGCCTTCATGAGGTAGCGCTGCTGGCCGCCGCCTTCGCGGGTGGCGCCCCAGCCGGCGACGGTGAAGGTGCCGTTGTCGTAGGCCTTGGTGTCGGCGATCTTGAGGGTGGGCAGGTTGATGGGCTTGGCGAGCTTGATCAGGGCCCAGTCCTTGCCGGTGCCGTTGTAGCCGGGGGCCTGCAGCACCTTGGTGGACTTGACCTTGACGGCACTGGAGCTGTTGAGGTCGACGACTCCGGCGGTGGCGGTGATGGAGGTGTTGTTGCCGGAGCCGCTCACGCAGTGGGCCGCGGTGAGGACGATCTGCTGCGAGTAGAGGGCGCCGCCGCAGCCCATGGAGAGGCGCACCATGAAGGGGAACTCGCCTTGGGCGGCGCGGGTTCCGCCGACGACGGGAGCGGTGGAGGCGGTGGCGGAACCGGGCTGGAGGCTGACGGCCGCGAGGGCGACGGCTCCGGCGGCGAGGGTGCGCTTGAGGTAACGGACCGAGGTGCGGGAAAGGTTCGACACGGTCGACACGCTGCCTTTCGTGGGGGGTTGGGCCGTGCGCGTCATCGGGTACATGACGAGGAAATGACGGGTCCATGACACATCGCACATACGGTCGGCATCAAGAACGTGTTTTCGGACAACGTGCGGTGAGGGAGGCCTGATGGTGGAGAAGAGCAGGCACAGCAGCCCGATCCAGCACGGATTTCCCCATCTGGAGATGGTCCGCCAGTCCGTCACCGCGCTGTTCCGGCGCCTCTCGGCCGACGGAGTCCGCTCCTACGACACGTCCTTCGCCCCCGCCGACGCGGCCTTCCGCCCGTCCGACGACCTCTACCTCGGCGCGCACCGGGTGGCCTCCTCGATGGTCCGGGCGCTGCGGCTGCCCGACGCGCGCATCGTGGTGGGCTTCCGCGCGATGGAGGAGGCGGCCACCGTCGAACTGACGGCTGGGCCGGAGTACTTCGTCGAGGTCAACGACCGCTTCCGCGTCCATCGCCGCGATTTGGCGGCCGCCCTCGCCCACGAGGTGACGCACGTGCTGCTGCACCGCCTGGACCTGCGCTTCCCCACCACCGAGGCCAACGAGATCCTCACGGACACCGCCGCGGCCTACCTCGGCGCCGGCTGGCTCCTGCTGGACGCCTACCGCGAGGACGAACTCACCCACCAGAAGCTCGGCTACCTCACCCCGGAGGAGTTCGGCTACGTCCTCGCCAAGCGCGGACGACTGCTGGGCGAGGACCTCTCCGCCTGGTTCACCAGTCCGCAGGCCTACGAGGCGTACGTGCGCGGTCGCGCCCTGGCCGATCAGGATCTGCGCCGGGCCCCCCTCGCCGCCGCGGACCGCCCGGCACGGCGCCGTTACCTCCGGGACCGCAGGGCGGGCGGGGCGGCTCCGGGGCAGGGGGCGGCGTACCGCTTCGAGGAGCACGGGCGGGGCGGCGGCAGCGCCGGAAGCACGGAGTGCGGCGGGGGCGGCGGGCTCCGCGTGAGCTTCCCCTGCCCGGTGTGCGAGCAGCGGCTGCGGCTGCCCGCGTACGGCGGAGCGGTCAGGGCCCGCTGCGGGCTGTGCCACACGGTGCTGGAGTGCGACACCTGACGACAGGCGGCGGACAGGACCTCCGGAGGCGGTGCAGGGTGCCCCACCCCTCAGTCGCCGCCACAGCCGCTGCCACAGCCACCTCCCCCGCCTCAGCCTCCGTCACCGCTCATGCCGGCGGTGTGCCCGGCCCCGCACGGCCGGAACACACCCGTCCGGTGGCGGGACCCGGAATCCGCCGCCTTCCGGCAGACGGGGGACAACCTGATGGGGTTGCTGCGGTTCAACGAGTGGAAGCAGTGGGTAGTGGTATCTCATTGCATCAACAAAGAACCGGGCCCGACCCCTCGCCAGGGGGCCGGGCCCGGTTCTTTTGTCGGCTCACGGCGCGTGGCCGCCGCGGATGCGGTCGCGGAGCGGCGGCGCCCGGCAGGTGCCGGCCCGCCGGGGCCCACCGTCTAAAGGGCTTCGACGAAGGCGGCGAATGCGGTGCGGCCGACGGTGAAGGCGGGGCCGCCGGGGTTCTTGGAGTCCCGCACGGCGACGGCGCAGGGCTGGTCGGCGACCTCGACGCAGTCGCCGCCGGTGTTGCCGCTGCGGCTGGACTTGACCCAGGTGGCGTCACCGAGGGGGGCGCACTCGACGCATTCGCCGCCGCTGCTGCCGCTGTAGCTGGACTTACGCCACAGCGCGCCCGTCAGGTTCTGGATGGTTCCCATAGCGTTCCTCCATCACGTGAGCGATCAGCGCCGCGGATTCCCCCGGCGACAGCGCCTCGGCCTGGAGGCGAGCGTATCCGACCGAACGCTCCCTGATCACTTGCGGATTGGCGGTCATATGGCCTGAGTCGTAGCTCTCGCTGTAATGCAGGTCCGGGTCGCCATCGAACCGCAGAACGGTGAACGAACCCATCATTCCCGCGTGCTGGCCGACCGCGAACGGCAACACCTGCACATTGACCCAGAACCGGTCGCGGAGTTCCAAGAGGTGGGCAAGCTGATTCCGCATGACCTCGCGGCCGCCGATCTCACGGTGGAGGACCGCCTCGTCCAGCACCACCCAGAGGACGGGCGGGGTGTCACGAGCGAGTATCCGCTGTCGGTCCATCCGTGCCGCCACCACCGCGTCCAGCGTGTCCGGATCCTCCTCTACGCCGAGCACCGCCCTCGCGTAGTCCGGGGTCTGCAACAGCCCGTACACCAGCTGACACTGGTACGTGGAGAGGAACGTCGCCCTTGCCTCCATCTCCGCGTACGCCTGGAACCACGTCGGCAGCTGACTGCGCAGGACCAGCCCCACCAGACGGCCGAACACCCCGCCCGTCCCGAGGGCCGCGTCGATCCGTTCGGAGAACTCCCTGGTGGGGACCTTCCTCGCGGTCTCGATCTGCCCGATCAGGGACGCGGCGCAGTAGACGATGTCGCCCAGCTGCCCCTGTTTCAGCTGGGCGTCCTCCCGCAGGCGGCGCAGTTCCGAGCCGTAGTAGTCCAGCGGCGAGGCGCCGGGATCGAGGTCGCGGATGTTGACCATGAGGCGGTACCCCCAAGTGCGCGCGGCGCGGCGTTCGTTCAGGTCCGTCGCTGAGCGTAGCCACTCGGCCCCGCTCCGGCTCGGGGAATGGCCGATCCGTCACCCCACGGGGAAGGGGGCGGGGCCCGTCGCACGTCGGTCCCGCCCCCTCCGTGTCCGCCGCTAGGCCTTACGCGCCGGGCAGGTCTGCCAGGCGAGGTGGTAGAGGGTGTTCACGCTCGCGTCCGTGGAGTCCATGGCCATGAAGTTGAGGGCCTGCGGGCCGGAGGTGCCGGCGTTCACCCGCAGCTCGGTGTTGATGTTGAAGTTGCGCTTCTCGCCGCAGGGGGCCCAGACGAGGTCGGCGTACTCGGTCGTGTCCGTGGACTGCCAGTTGTCGTCGACGGGGCCGTTGAACTGGTGGGTGCGCTGGGCCGTCTGCGACATCCCCTGGAAGTAGTAGTTCGCGCGCTCCTGTCCCCAGGCGCCGCGCTGGAGGCTCGCGAAGCCCCGGTAGTCCGCCTGGACGATCGCGTAGGTGAAGCCGGAGGGTACGTGGACGCGCAGGTTGAGCTGGCAGTTCTTGCGGAAGGCGGTGGGCGGGGCGCCGGCGCCGACCTGGGCGAGGTACTCGCTGTAGGTGACCGTGAAGGCCGTGTTGTCGGGGGAGACGGCGACCGCGGCGGTGCCCTCGCGGCAGCCGGAGCCGTTGACCGTGGCGAGCTCGATCACGATCTTGTCGGGCGGGACGGTGATGGTGGCCGCCTGGGCGGGGGCCCCGGTGGCCATCAGGGCGGCGGCCGCGCCGCCGACGAACAGGGTGCGGGTCAGGGAATGCGACATCGTTGTCACTCCTTCTGCGTACGCGCTGTCGGCGGGTCAGGCGGTGGCCGGACACTCCTTCCACTCGAAGTGGTAGACGGTGCTGACGCTGCCGTCCGTCGAGTCCATGCTCATGAAGCTGAGCGCCTGCGGGCTCGACGAGCCCGGGTAGACGCGCAGTTCGGTGTTGACGTTGAGGTTGCGCACCTCTCCGCAGGGGGCCCAGACGAGGTCCGCGTAGCCGGTCTGGTCGCTCGCCTGCCAGTTGTCCGCGTAGGCGCCGTTGAACTGGTGGACCGTACGCGCGGTCGGCGCGGCGCCCTGGAAGTAGTAGCCGGCCCGCTGCTGACCGAAGGCGCCGCGCTGGAGGCTGGCGAAGCCGCGGTAGTCGGCGCGGGCGATGGCGTACGTGAATCCCTGGGGCACGTGGACGCGCAGGGCGAGTTGGCAGTTCTTGCGGAACTCGGTGCCGGCGGAGCCCGCGCCCGTCTGGGCGAGGTAGTCGCTGTAGGTCACGGTGAAGGCGGTGTTGTCGGGGGCCGCCGCCACCTGCGTGGTCCCGGCGGGGCAGCCGGAGCCGTTGGCCCCGGCCACCTCCACGGTGATCCGGCCGGGCGGGGCGAAGGGGGTGTCGGCCTGGGCGGTGGCGGTGGGGGCGGCCAGGGCCGCCAGGGTGAGGGAGGCGGCCCCGAGGGCCAGTCTGCGCAGGGGCATGATGGATCGCTCCGTCCGTAGCGGGCATGCCGGATTCGGCGTGGACATGCCACCACGGCCCAACGGGCCGGGTAAGGACGCGATACGGACAACGCCCCCGCCCCCGTGCCTCCTGGCCGGAACCCGCGAGTCCGCACCGGTGGCCGACCCTCCCCCAGCAGCCCGCCCGCGCCACCCCGGCCCGCCGGCCGGCCCCCACGGGCCCCGAGGATGTCCGGAACCCCGGGCGGGTCCGGTCCTACCGCGCCCCGTACACCGGCCGGGGCGGCTCCGCCGCCGACAGCAGCTTCGCCGTGGCCTCCCCCGCCTCGGCGGGGGTCCACCGCGCACCCCGGTCCGCCGTGGGTCCCGGCCGCCAGCCCTCCATCACCGTGATCCGGCCGCCTTCCGCTTCGAAGACCCGGCCCGTGACCCCGGCCGATGCGTCGGAGCCGAGCCACACCACCAGCGGGGACACGTTCTCGGGGGCCATCGCGTCGAAGGCGCCGGCCTCCGGGGGGGCCATGGTGTCCGCGAAGGCCTGTTCCGTCATCCGGGTCCGCGCGGCCGGCGCGATCGCGTTGACCTGGACCCCGTAGCGGCCCATCTCCGCCGCCGAGACCAGGGTCAGCCCGAGGATGCCCGCCTTGGCCGCGCTGTAGTTGCCCTGGCCGACCGACCCCAGCAGTCCGGCCCCCGATGAGGTGTTGACCACCCGCGCGGCCACCTGTCGGCCTTCCTTCGCCTCCGCCCGCCAGTACGCCGCCGCGTGTTTCAGCGGCAGGAAGTGCCCCTTCAGATGGACCCGCATCACCGCGTCCCAGTCGTCCTCGTCCAGGTTCACGAGCATCCGGTCGCGCAGGAACCCCGCGTTGTTGACCAGGGTGTCCAGCCGCCCGAAGGTGGAGACGGCCGTCTCGACCAGGGACGCCGCGCCCCGCGTCGTCGCGATGTCCCCGCCGTGCGCGACCGCCTCGCCGCCCAGCTCCCGGATCTCGGCGGCCACGAGCGCCGCCGGGCTCTCCGGTCCGGGCAGGCCGTCGAGGCCCACCCCGAGGTCGTTCACCACCACACGCGCGCCCTCCGCGGCGAAGGCCAGCGCGTGGGCCCGGCCCAGCCCCCGTCCGGCGCCCGTCACGATGACCACACGGCCTTCGGCCAGACCGCTCGCACGTTCCATGTCAGTTCTCCTTGTTCGCCGTTGCCGCATCCAGAAACGCCGGGCGTTCGCCGCCGCCGTGGACGAGGAGGCTCGCCCCGCTCACGTACGCCGCCCGGTCGGAGGCCAGGAAGACCGCCGCGTCGCCCACGTCCGAGGGTTCGGCCAGGCGTCCCAGCGGGACGGTCGCGCCGACCGCCGCGACGCCCGCCGCGTCGCCGTAGTGCAGGTGCGAGAGCTCGGTGCGCACCATGCCCAGGACCAGCGAGTTGACCCGTACGTCGGGGGCCCACTCGACGGCCATGGACCGGGCCAGGTTCTCCAGGCCCGCCTTCGCGGCCCCGTAGGCGGCGGTCCCCGGTGAGGGGCGGGTGCCGCTGACGCTGCCGATCATCACCACCGAGCCGTGCGCCTCCCGCAGCCACGGGTACGCGGCCAGCGAGGCGGTCATCGGGGCGGTGAGGTTCAGCTCCAGCACCCTCGCGTGGCGCTGCGCCTCGCCCTCGCCGAGCAGCCGGTACGGGGTGCCGCCGGCGTTGTTGACCAGGCAGTCGAGGTGTCCGTGGCGCCCGGCGAGCGTCGCGAAGAAGTCCTGGACGGCGGCGGGGTCGCGCAGGTCGAGGGCGACGTAGGACGCCGCGCGGCCCTCCACCGCCACCGGACGCTCCGGCGGGCGGCGCGCGCAGACGACGACGTGCGCCCCCGCCGCGAGGAACGACCGCGCGATCCCGGCGCCGACGCCCCGGGTTCCGCCGGTGACGACGACGACCCTCCCGTTGAGCTCCATCGGCTGCTACCTTCCTCACCTAACAAATGTTTGGTGGAAAGGTAGCTGATCCGCTCATGGGTGTCTCCACCTCAAGCCCCGGCAAGGGCATCGCACGCGTCACAGTCGACTTCCCGCCCGTCAACGCACTGCCCGTGCAGGGCTGGTACGACCTCGCCGACGCCCTGCGCGCGGCCGGCCGGGATCCCGAGGTCCGGTGCGTCGTCCTCGCCGCCGAGGGCCGCGGCTTCAATGCCGGCGTCGACATCAAGGAGATGCAGCGCGACACCGGTCACGCCTCGCTCATCGGCGCCAACCGGGGCTGCTACGAGGCCTTCGCCGCCGTGTACGAGTGCGAGGTGCCGGTCGTGGCGGCCGTGAACGGCTTCTGCCTGGGCGGCGGGATCGGACTGGTCGGCAACGCGGACGCCGTCGTCGCCTCCGAGGACGCGACCTTCGGGCTGCCGGAGCTGGACCGGGGCGCCCTCGGGGCCGCCACCCACCTGGCCCGGCTCGTCCCCCAGCACCTGATGCGCACCCTCTACTACACCTCGCGCACGGCGACCGCGGCCGAGCTGCACGCGCACGGCTCGGTGTGGAAGGTGGTCCCGCGCGCGGAGCTGCGGGCGGCCTCCCTGGAGCTGGCCGCGGAGATCGCGGAGAAGGACGGCTACCTGATCCGGCTGGCCAAGGCGGCCATCAACGGCATCGACCCGGTGGACGTGCGGCGCAGCTACCGCTTCGAGCAGGGCTTCACCTTCGAGGCCAACCTCAGCGGCGTCGCCGACCGGGTCCGCGACACCTTCGGCACGGGCGCGAAGACGGGCGCGAAGACGGGCACGACGACGGACGCGACGACGGACGCAAAGGCGGAGGCATGACCGACAAGACCATGAGCCCCGACGAGGTGGTCGGGCGGCTGCACGACGGGATGACCATCGGCATCGGCGGCTGGGGCTCCCGGCGCAAGCCCATGGCCCTGGTCCGGGCCCTGCTGCGGTCCGGGATCACCGGTCTCACCGTGATCTCCTACGGCGGCCCCGACGTCGGCCTGCTCGCCGCCGCCGGCCGGATCCGCAAGCTCGTCACCCCCTTCGTCACCCTCGACTCCATCCCTCTGGAACCCCACTACCGGGCCGCCCGCGAGAGCGGCTCCCTCGCCCTCACCGAGCTCGACGAGGCCATGTTCATGTGGGGGCTGCACGCCGCCGCCAACCGGCTGCCCTTCCTCCCGGTCCGCGCCGGCCTGGGCTCCGACGTCATGCGCGTCAACCCCGAGCTGCGCACCGTCACCTCGCCGTACGCCGACGGCGAGGAGTTCGTCGCCGTACCCGCGCTGCGGATGGACGCCGCCCTGGTCCACCTGAACCGCGCCGACCGGCTCGGCAACGCCCAGTACCTGGGACCGGACCCGTACTTCGACGACCTCTTCTGCGAAGCCGCCGACGCCGCCTACGTCTCCTGCGAGCAGATCGTCGAGACCGCCGAGTTCTCCAAGGCCGGGCCCCCGCAGTCCCTCCTCGTCAGCCGCCACTCGGTGACCGGGGTCGTCGAGACCCCGAACGGCGCGCACTTCACCTCGTGCGCCCCCGACTACGACCGCGACGAGGCGTTCCAGAAGCTGTACGCGACCACCCCCTGGCCCGAGTTCGCCGGGCGCTTCCTCTCCGGCGCCACCGAGCACGCCTACCAGTCCGCCGTCCAGGCCTGGCACGAGGAGCAGAAGTGAGCACCACGCCGACGAACGCCGCCGCCCCGGGACCGGGCGCGGCCGCAACGCCCCCGGCGGCCGCCGCCACGCGCGCCGAGTACTGCGTGATCGCCTGCGCGGAGGCCTGGCGCGACAGCGGCGAGGTCCTGGCCAGCCCGATGGGCCTGGTGCCCTCCTTCGGGGCCCGCCTGGCGAAGCGGACCTTCTCCCCCGACCTCCTGCTCACCGACGGCGAAGCCATGCTGGTGGGCCTCGACGGCACGGCCGAGGGCTGGCTCCCGTACCGCCGCCACCTCGCCATGGTCACGGGCGGCCGCCGTCACGTGATGATGGGCGCCAGCCAGATCGACCGCTTCGGCAACCAGAACATCTCGTGCATCGGTGACTGGGAGCGCCCGGCGCGCCAGCTCCTCGGGGTGCGCGGCGCTCCCGTCAACACCCTCAACAACCCGGTGAGCTACTGGATCCCCAAGCATTCCACCCGGGTCTTCGTCGAGCGCGTCGACATGGTGAGCGGGGTGGGCCACGACCGCGCCGAGGCGGCCGGGGTGACCCGCTACCACCGGCTCCCCCGCGTGGTCAGCGATCTCGGCGTCTTCGACTTCGACGGCCCCGGCCACCGCATGCGGCTGGCGTCCGTACACCCGGGCGTCACCGTGGAGCGGGTCCGTGCGGCCACCGGCTTCGAGCTGGCCCTCCCGGACGAGGTCCCGTACACGCGGGAGCCGACCGCCGAGGAGCTGCGGCTGATCCGCGAGGTCATCGACCCCGAGGGCCTGCGCGACCGCGAAGTGCGGGGCTGATCCGGTGGAGACGGCCTTCACCAAGCTGGTCGGGGTCGAGCACCCGATCGTGCAGACGGGCATGGGCTGGGTGGCGGGCCCGCGTCTGGTGTCGGGGGCGGCCCGTGCGGGCGCGCTCGGCATCCTGGCCTCGGCGACGATGACGATGGACCAGCTGCGGGCCGCGGTCCACGAGGTCAAGTCCCGTACGGACGCCCCGTTCGGGGTCAATCTGCGGGCGGACGCCGGGGACGCGGCCGAGCGCGCCCAGCTGATCATCGACGAGGGCGTGCGGGTGGCCTCGTTCGCGCTCGCGCCGTCCAAGGAGCTGATCGCCCGGCTCAAGGACGCGGGCGTGGTGGTGATCCCCTCGATCGGGGCCCGCCGGCACGCCGAGAAGGTCGCGGCCTGGGGCGCGGACGCGGTGATCGTGCAGGGCGGGGAGGGCGGCGGGCACACCGGCGACGTGGCCACGACCGTGCTGCTGCCGCAGGTCGTGGACGCCGTGGACATCCCGGTGATCGCCGCGGGCGGCTTCGGCGACGGCCGCGGGCTGGTCGCCGCGCTGTCCTACGGGGCGGCCGGCATCGCCATGGGCACCCGGTTCCTGCTGACCTCCGACTCCACCGTCCCGGACGCGGTCAAGGCCGAGTACCTGAAGGCGGGCGTCAAGGACGTCACCGTCACGACGGCCGTCGACGGGCTCCCCCACCGGATGCTCCGCAGCGAGCTGGTCATGTCCCTGGAGCGGGCGGGCCGTACGAAGGCGCTGGCCAGGGCGGTGCGGCACGCGGCGGGCTTCAGGAAGATCTCGGGACTGTCCTGGTCCCAGATGGTCCGGGACGGCCTGGCGATGAAGCACGGCAAGGACCTGTCTTGGAGCCAGGTGCTGCTCGCCGCGAACACCCCCATGCTCCTCAAGGCGTCCATGGTCGAGGGCCGAACGGACCTCGGCGTCATGGCATCGGGCCAGGTCGCGGGTGTGATCGAGGACCTTCCGTCCTGCGCGGAGCTCGTCGCGCGCGTCATGGCCGAAGCCCAGGCGGTGCTGGAACGCCTGCACGGCCTCACTGCCCCCCACGACATTCCCCACGACGCCCCCCACGTCCCCCCGCATCAGCCCGCCACCCTGCCACCACCAGGGTGATCCCCCCTCTCCGTTACAGGAGTTGCCCCTCATGAGCCGTGCCGGAATCCGTCTGGCGACGGCGGTGTTCGCCTCCGCCCTCGCCCTCGCCCTCGGGACCCCGCCCGTCGCCGCGTACGCGTCGCCGGCGCACAGCGCCGCCGCCTCCACCGCCGCCCGTGCACACCAGGTGCCCGCGGAAACCATTCGCCAGATCCCCCTCCAGGGCGCGGTCAACGTCCGCGACCTCGGGGGCTACCGCACCTGGACCGGCGGCCGGGTCCGCCAGGGCCTGGTCTACCGCTCCGACGCGCTCGGCAAGCTGACCGCCGCCGACGCCGCTCCCCTCGCGGGTCTCGGCCTGACGAAGGTCGTCGACTTCCGCATCCCGATGGAGGTCCAGTACGACGGCGCCGACAAGCTGCCCGCCGGCCTGTCCTCCACCGCCCGCCCCGTCAGCGACCTCGGCCTGTACGGGACCCTGGTCGGCGCGATAGCCAGCGGCGACCCCGTGAAGCAGGAGCAGATGCTCGGCGGCGGCCGCGCCGAGGCGTACATGCGCGACATCTACCGCACGTTCGTGACGAGCCCCGAGAACCGGGCCCAGTTCGCGGCCACCGTGCGCGAGATCGCCGACGGCCGGCAGGGTCCGCTGCTGTTCCACTGCACGTCGGGCAAGGACCGGACGGGCTGGATGAGTTACGTCCTGCTGCGCGCCCTGGCCGTCCCCGAGGACACCGCCGCGCGCGACTACCTGGCCTCGAACACCTTCCGCGGCCCGTACGACGCGCAGGTGCGGGCGGGCCTCAAGCAGTCCGGCCGGATGCAGAACCCCGATCTGCTGATCCCGCTCCAGGAGGTACGCCCGGACTACCTGGCCGCGGCGACCGCGCAGTTGGAGGCCGACTTCGGCGGCTTCTACGGCTATCTCACCGAGGGCTTCGGCCTGGACGTGAAGACCCTGGCGAAGCTCCAGGCCAAGATGGTCCGCTAAGGGCTGTCCCGCAATCCCCGGCGGGCGCACGACGCCAGCTACGGCACCTCGCCGCGTTGTCGGAACGCCCGAATACGCCCAGTATGGGGGCGCT